>JAKAIJ010000196.1 GCA_021814355.1 Acidobacteriota bacterium | reverse complement strand
GACTCTCTCGGTCCCGCTCCGCTTCGAGCCCCCCCTCTTCCGTTCCGTCGTCCCCGCCGCGGGGAAGAACACCGCCCGGCCCTGGCTCCAGCTCTCCCGCCCCGCCGCGGCCGTGGGCTGGGAGCCGGACGGGAGAACCCTCTGGCTGAGGACGCCGGACCGGGTGGTGCGGCTCGACGCCGCGACGCGGGCGGAGCTCGGCTCCTGGCCGGTCCCTGCGCTGGAGGGGGGGCCGAGTTTGCTGCGCTGGGTGCCCGGCCGCGGCGTCCCGGGAGCCATGGCGCTCTTCGACCTCCGCCTCGGCGAGGGACGCTGGTTCGCGCCGGGGCCCGGCGGGCGATTCGCCCCCGGCGAGCGGCTCGCCTCCTTTCCCCTGGAGGCCCACACCTCCCGTTTTCTGGCGGCCCCTTGGAACCCCACCGTCTCGGCTTTCGATCTCTCCACCACTCCAGGGGAACCCCTCGGTCCCTTCACCGACCTGGTTCGGTTCCAGGGGCCCTCTTTCAGCGTCTTCGCGGCCCTGGCTCCCGACGGCCGGCTCTGGGCGGTGCGGGGGGACCTCCTCGCGCTCCTGCCGGGGCCGGGCCCCGAACCGTGCTCTGCCCTTGCTTCCGGGGGCGGAACTCTCTACGCCGCGCGGGCGGGCGCGCCCTTCGTCGTCCTCGGCTTCCGGCTGAACGCCGACCTCTCTTGGGAGGAGGTGTGGCGCTCCGAGTCCCTGGCCGCGCCTCCGGTCTCCCTCGCGGCGGGGGAGCGGGACGGCCGCACGGTCCTCTTTGCCCTCATCCCGGAGCAGGACGGCGGCGGCGCGCTCTACCTCCTGGAGCCTCCGATCCGGTAGCGCCCCCCGGGACGCTTGGGCTCCGCCTGATGTTATGTCCCTCAGGTGCTTGACAGGCTTGAAAAAAACTCTATACTGACCGAGAGGTACTGTCTCATTTTCGCCGGAGGGCCGCGCCGCCGATGGCCGAACGCTTGGGTGAGATGCTCTTGAAGGCGGGGTTGATCACGCCCCAGCAGTTGGAGGAGGCGCTGGGCCTCCAGAAGACGAACGGGGGGCGCCTCGGGTTCAACCTCGTCAAGCTGGGGTTCGTCAAGGAGGAGGACATCACCTCGCTCCTCTCGGAGCAGTACGCCGTCCCGGCCATCCACCTCGAGCACTTCGAGATTGACGAGTCCATTCTCAAGCACATCCCCGCCGACATGGCGCGCAAGTACCTCGCCATCCCCATCGAGCGGACCGGCGCCACCCTCACCGTGGCCATCGCCGACCCCTCCAACGTCTTCGCTCTCGACGACATCCGGTTCTTCACCGGCTACCAGGTGGAGCCCGTGGTGGCCTCGGAGGCCTCCATCCGGGAGGCCATCGAGCGCTACTACGGCAGTTCCAACGAGATGCAGCTGAAGGACGTGATGGACGAGATCGCCAAGGAGGAGGTGGCGGACCTCGAGGTCGCTGAGGAAGAGGAGGACATGAACGAGGCCAAGCTCGCCCAGGCCTCGGAGGACGCCCCCGTCGTCAAGCTCGTGAACCTCATCCTCACCGACTCGGTGAAGCGGGGCGCCAGCGACATCCACATCGAGCCCTACGAGAAGGACTACCGCGTCCGGTTCCGCGTGGACGGCATCCTCTACGAGGTGCTCAAGCCGCCGCTGAAGCTGAAGGACGCCATCTCGTCGCGCATCAAGATCCTGGCCAAGCTCGACATCTCCGAGCGACGCCTGCCCCAGGACGGTCGCATCAAGATGAAGATGAAGCTGGACGGGAAGGCGAAGGAGATTGACTACCGCGTCTCCACGGTCCCCTGCCTGCACGGCGAAAAGATCGTCATGCGCCTCCTGGACAAGGAGGGCCTCAAGCTCGACCTGACCATGCTGGGCTTCGAGCCCGAGAGCATGACCAAGTTCCAGGACGCCATCGCCAAGCCCTACGGGATGGTGCTGGTGACCGGCCCGACGGGGTCCGGTAAGACCAACACCCTCTACTCCGCGGTGGGCCAGCTCAACACCCCCGAGACCAACATCATGACCGCCGAGGACCCGGTGGAGTTCAACATCCAGGGCTGCAACCAGGTCCAGATGAAGGAGTCCATCGGGCTCAACTTCGCCTCGGCCCTGCGCGCCTTTCTGAGGCAGGACCCGAACATCATTCTCGTGGGCGAGATCCGCGACTTCGAGACCGCCGAGATCGCGGTGAAGGCAGCCCTCACGGGCCACCTGGTCCTTTCCACCCTCCACACCAACGACGCCCCCTCCACCATCAGCCGCCTCATGAACATGGGCATCGAGCCTTTCCTCGTGGCCACCTCGGTCCACCTCATCCAGGCCCAGCGGCTCGTCCGCCGGGTCTGCAAGGAGTGCAAGACCGAGGTCAACCTCCCGCCGAAGGCCCTCGTGGACCTGGGCTACACCGAGGAGGAGGCGGGGCGGGTCAAGGTGTTCAAGGGGAAGGGGTGCAACATTTGCAACAACAGCGGCTACAAGGGGCGCACGGCGCTGATGGAGGTCATGGCGATGAGCGACCAGCTCCGCGAGATGGTCCTCATGGGCGCCAACGCCATCGAGCTGAAGCGCCAGGCGATCGAGGACGGGATGATCACCCTCCGCCGGTCGGGCCTCATTAAGATCATGAACGGCGTCACCTCGGTGGACGAGGTGGTGCGCGAGACGGTGTCGTAGCGGGAGGTTTCCATGGCTCTTTCGATCCACCAGCTGCTGAAGTTCATGGTGGACAGCAGCGGCTCCGACCTTCACGTGACGACCAACTCGCCGCCGCAGATCCGCGTCCACGGCCGGCTCCAGCCCATCGAGGGCACCAAGCCCCTCTCCGCCGCCGAGACGAAGCAGCTCTGCTACTCCATCCTCACCGACCAGCAGAAGCACAAGTTCGAGGAGAGCCTGGAGCTGGACCTCTCCTTCGGCATCAAGGGCCTGGCCCGCTTCCGGGCGAACATCTTCTACCAGCGCGGCGCCGTGGCCGGCGCCTTCCGGACCATCCCCTACGAGATCCGCGGGTTCTCCGAGCTCGGCGTCCCTCCCATCGTCGAGCGGCTGGCCGAGAAGCCCCGAGGGCTTATCCTCGTCACGGGCCCGACGGGTTCCGGGAAGTCCACCACCCTGGCCTCCATGATCGACAAGGTCAACCGGGAGCGGCACGAACACATCGTCACCATCGAGGACCCGGTGGAGTACCTCCACCCCCACAAGTCCTGCGTCGTCAACCAGCGCGAGATCGGGGCCGACACCTTCTCCTTCAAGAACGCCCTCAAGAGCATCCTGCGCCAGGACCCGGACGTGGTGCTCATCGGCGAGATGCGCGACCTCGAGACCATCGAGGCCGCGCTTCGCATCGCCGAAACGGGCCACCTCACCTTCGCCACCCTGCACACCAACTCCGCGGTGGAGACGATCAACCGCATCATTGACGTCTTCCCCAGCCACCAGCAGTCCCAGATCCGGACCCAGCTCTCCTTCGTGCTCCAGGGAATCCTGTGCCAGGCCCTCATCCCCACGCGGGACGGGAAGGGCCGGGCCCTGACGGTGGAGATCATGGTCCCCAACGCCGCCATCCGGAACCTCATCCGCGAGGACAAGATCCACCAAGTCTACTCGGTCATGCAGACGGGCCAGGGCGGCAGCGGGATGCAGACGTTCAACCAGTCTCTCGCGGACCTCTACCTGCGCGGGAAGATCGACATGGAGACCGCCATGGCCCGATCCTCCCAGCCGGACGAGCTCCAGGAGCTGATCAACCGTGGCGTCACCCTCGGCTCCCGGCAGATCAACGTGCCGGGCGCCGCCGGCGGCCCGCCCCGCGGCCCCGTCGTGCAGCGCCGGCCTTAAGAGCCTGTCCCGGAATAAGGCATGGTCGCGACGGAGGCCAGCCGCGATGGATGGCAAGGAAGCGAGCGAAGGGCGATGTCGGAGACCATCGGATGAGCGAGCTGACGCAGCCAGGCGCGCGGATGGCCCCGGTCCGCCCTGGCCCGGAAGCACCGCCTCGAAGGACGGCGCCGGTCCAGGCGTCCTTCACACGGCTGCTGGCCCTCGAAGCTCCAGGTGTTCGCTTCTCGGGCCGCATCCGTATGTTCGGACCCCTCCGGGCGCGGGCGGCTCCCGTCGCATGGCTTTGTTGGCCTCCCTCGACAGGCGCAAGCCCAGAGCCTGCCTTCGGTCGGCCGTCTCGCCCTGCTCGGGAGGCGTCGCGCGCGCGACCGCGCCCTATTTTGGGATAGGCTCTTAAAGGTCCGGGTCCGAAAAGGGAGGGGAGCATGCCCCAGTTCGAGTGGAAGGGCCGGAAGCGGACGGGCGAGACCTCCGAAGGCGTCATGACCGCCGACAGCCGCGACGCGGTCATCCAGTCTCTCCGCCGGCAGCAGATCATCGTCACCAAGGTCAAGGAGAAGGGCAAGGAGTTCGCCCTCCCGAAGATGGGCGGCGGCGTGAGCTCGAAGGAGCTGGCGATCTTCACCCGCCAGTTCTCCGTCATGATTGACGCCGGCCTGCCCGTCGTGCAGTGCCTCGAGATCCTCGGCGGCCAGCAGGCCAACCGCGGCTTCCAGCGGGTGCTCTTCGAGGTGCGCGAGGACGTGGAAGCGGGCGCCAACCTGAGCGACGCCTTCAAGAAGCACCCCCGCGTGTTCGACGACCTCTACTGCAACCTGGTGGCCGCGGGCGAGGCGGGGGGTATCCTCGACACCATCCTCCAGCGCCTCTCCACCTACATCGAGAAGAACGTCAAGCTCAAAGCGGCGGTCCGCTCCGCCCTGGTCTACCCCGTCGTCGTCGTCACCGTCGCCATCCTCGTCGTGGCCCTGATCATGTGGAAGGTCATCCCGACCTTCGCCAACCTCTTCTCCGGCCTGGGCGCCAAGCTGCCCCTGCCCACACGCATCGTCATCGCCATCAGCAACTTCCTCGGCCGCTGGGGATGGCTGCTCGTCCTGGCCGTGATCGGCCTCGCGTTTCTTCTGCGCGCGTACTACCGGACCGCCGGCGGGCGCTACAACATTGACAACATCATGCTGAAGTCCCCCATATTCGGGACGGTTCTCAAGAAGATCGCGGTGGCCCGGTTCTG
>JAKAIJ010000195.1:3168-5091 GCA_021814355.1 Acidobacteriota bacterium | reverse complement strand
CGCGAGGACGGCCTGCTCCACGCGGGGGAGATCTGCGAGGGCGTGCGCGTGGAGGCGGACCTGGTGGTCATCTCGGCCTGCGAGTCCGCCGTGGGGCCCGAGGTGGGCGGCGAGGGGCTGGCCGGGCTGAGCCGCGCCTTCCAGTACGCCGGCGCGCGCTCGGTCCTCGCCTCGCTCTGGCCCGTGGCGGACCGCGCCACGGCGGACCTCATGGGCCGCTTCTACCGCCACCTGCGCGAGGGGCTTCCGAAGGACGAAGCGTTGCGCGCCTCCCAGCTCGAGCTCTTCCGCGGGCAGGACCCGGGCGCCTCCCATCCCTGCGCCTGGGCCGGCTTCGTGCTCCAGGGCGATCCGCGGTAGCCGCTCCTCGGTACTCGGGGGCGCCGCGGGGGAAGCGGCCCCCGTGAACGCCGTCGCGCGCCGCTCCATGCCCGGGAGCGACCAGTCTTTCCGCTTCGGCTCCCAAGGGTCCCCTGCTCCCGGGAATTCGGAGGCCGGGCGCGGGGTTGCGAATTCGGGAGGGGAGCCTGCCACCTGCTTGCGCCGCCGGCGGGCACCTGCGCGCCGGTTGGGCGAGCAAACCCCCGGGAGAGAGAACGCCGATGGCGGATATCACGACGGCCCTGCGCCCCGTGCAAGGCGCGGAGGAAAGAGCCGGCCGGGCCCGCAAGGCCATGCCGGAGTGGTTCGAGCAGAGCGCCCGGTTCGAAAGGCCCCATCTGGGGAGGGCCCTCGGCCAGGTGGCGGACAGCGTCCTACCCTACCTGGCCCTTTGGGCGGTCATGGTGGCGAGCGTCCGACGGGGGCTGCCCTACTGGGTCATCCTGGCGCTGGCCGTGCCGGCCTCTGGGCTCCTGGTGCGCATCTTCATCCTCTTCCACGACTGCGCCCACGGCTCGTTCTTCGCCTCCCGGCGCGCCAACACGCTCTTGGGGACGGTGGCGGGGATCCTCACCTTCACCCCCTTCCAGGACTGGCGGCGCGACCACAACCTCCACCACGCCACGGCGGGCGACCTCGACCGACGCGGGTGGGGCGACGTGACGACCCTGACGGTGGAGGAGTACCGGACGGCCCCGCGGTGGAAGCGCCTCTCCTACCGGGCCTACCGCAACCCCTTCGTCATGTTCCTCCTCGGCCCCTTCTACCTCTTCGTCGTGAAGTTTCGCTTTTTCTCCCCCGGGACGGCCTTTCCGGAGCGCGCGAGCGTGCTCGTGACCGACCTCGGCATCATCGCCCTGACGGCCCTGGCGGGCGCGACGGTGGGGTTCAAGACCTACCTCTCCGTCCAGCTCCCGGTTATCCTCCTGAGCGGTACCTGGGGCGTCTGGCTCTTCTACGTCCAGCACCAATTCGAAAGGGCCTACTGGGCCCGCCACGAGGCGTGGGACCCGGTGAAGGCTTCCATGCAGGGCAGCTCCCACTACAAGCTGCCGCGGGTGCTCCAGTGGTTCAGCGGCAACATCGGCCTGCACCACATTCACCACGTCCGGCCTCGGATCCCCAACTACAACCTCCAGCGCTGCTACGACGAGGTGCCGGCGCTGCAGAGCGTGGAACCGCTTACCTTCCTGCGGAGCCTCCGCTCGCTCCGGCTCCACCTGTGGGACGAGCGGAACCGACGGATGGTGGGCTTCCGGGCCTTGCGGGAGCCGGGGCGGGACGCCGCGTAGGAAGGGGCGCTACTCTTTTTTCTTGGGGGCCTTAGGGCCTATCCGGAAATAGGGCGCGGCCGCGCGCTCTGCGCCGGGCGAGCAGGGCAAGGCGGGCGATCGCAGGCAGGCTCTGGACTTGCCGCCTGCCGAGGGAGGCCAACAAAGCCATGCGACGCCCGCCGCGAGCGCCCGGAGGGACGGGGCCATCCGCGCGCCTGGCTGCGTCAGCTCGCTCATCCGATGGTCTCCAACATCGCCCCTCGCTCGC
>JAKAIJ010000195.1:0-3158 GCA_021814355.1 Acidobacteriota bacterium | reverse complement strand
CGCGGCTGGCCTCCGTCGCGACCATGCCTTATTTCCGGGATAGGCCCTTAACCGGCACCTTCTTGAGCTGTTCCTCGTACTGCCGCAGGCAGTCCTCCACCAGCCGCTCCTCCTCGCCGGGGTCGGCCGGCGCCGTGAAGGCCTTCGCCGCCGCGGCGAGCTCGTCGGCGTCCTGTTGAACGACGAGGATCTGGAGGGGGCGGTGGGTCGTGGCCGAGAACCGCGTGGCGATCTGGAGGTAAGAGGCCGCCACCTCGGCGGGGTCGAGCCCGCCGATCCCGCACCCGAGCGCCGGCACCGCGATAGAGGCGGCGCCCTCCTCGATGGCCATCTTCAGGCAGCGCTGGAACGCCGTCTCCACCGCCGGCATCTCGGTGCGCGTCATCTGGTTCTGGTCAATGACCACGGCGTGGTAGACGGCCAACGCCCTCAACTTGTGGGGGCCCGTGCGCACGACGGTGCCGATGCCCGACGGGGCGTGGGTCCGGGCCTCCTGTTCCAGCTCGATTCCGCCCTTGGAGCGGAGCGCCCCCGCGACGCCGCCTCCCATCCAGAGGCCTTCGTTGGCGGCGTTCACCAGAATCTGGACGCAGGCGTCCCCGATGTTGGCGTGCCAGAGGGAGAGCAGGAGACTGCCCGCCGGGCGCTCGGCGACGGGGACCGGCGGGCCGGATGCCCACGGAAACGGATAGCCGGCGGAGCCGAGCAGTGCGGCGCAGGCGCGGCCGGTCTCCGTGTCCGGAAGTCCCCGCCAGAAGGCGTAGAGCCCAGCCAGAAGGTGGAAGGGACCGTCGGGACGGTCCCTCAAGAGAACGGTCTGCGACTGCGGGTAGCAGGGGACGTGGGTTCCCTTGGGAAGACTCAACCCGAAGGCGTGGATCGGAGCGCCCAGCACCACGGGGACGAGGGGAGCGGGCAGGTCCGCCGGCAGGGGCGGGAAAGGCCGGTGCCCTCCCGGAGGAGGCGGCTGTCCGGATTCGGGGCGGGTTCCCCGGTCGCTCATGGCATCCTCTCGCGCGATCTTCTACCTCGTAGCATACCGCATCTCGGCGGGCGAGGCCAAGAGAACCCATGCTCCGGCGCCAGGCAGGCGCGCACCATCAAGGGGTTTTCCAAAGGCCCCCCATCACTTCTTGAGCACCTGGACGGCGGTGATCCGCGTGAAACGCCACCCCTCCTCGGTTTTCTTCAGGGCGCAGTCCAGCTCGTGGGTTTCGTTCACCGGATCTCCGCCCGCCTTCCGCCCCGAGAGCCGGGCCGTGGCCGTGACGTGGGCCTCGCCGTCCGCGGGGAACTCCACTGTGAGATCGTAGAAGGCCAACTCCAGCGCGTCGAACCGGGCTCTTCCCTGGATAGCGTACGTGGCGATCTCCCGCACCGCGAGAGTGGCCGAGACCTCGTAGCCCTGAATCTCGAACCGACACGGGTCGGCGAAGAGCGTCTCGGTCTGACGTGCCTTGCCCACGGAGGCCAGCGGCGGTTCGCCGGGCTCCTTGAAGACCCACTCCGCGAGCGCCGCGAACCGCCTCTTCACGCGCCTCTCCTCCAGGTGGAGGAAAAAATAGACCCCGTAGGTCGCCGCCGCGGCGAGGGCGATGAAGGCGATGAGCCGCTTTCTCTCTACCATAAGGGCCTCCCCACGATGCGGGCGACGGGCGTCTGGCCGAAGTCGTGCTGCTCGGCGGCCATGCCCCGGTTGTCCCCCACGAGATAGACGCAGCCCTTCTCCACGCGCCGGGGCTCCAGCTCCCAGTCGCAGGGGCTCTTTACATAAGGCTCCTCCACGGCGCGACCGTCCACCTGTAGGACCCCCGCCCGGAAGGCCACCTCCTCTCCCTCCAGCGCCACGACCCGCTTGAGGAGCATCACCTTGCGCCCCGCCAGTCGCACTGCCACCACGTCCCCCCGTTTTGGCCCGCCGAAGAGGTAGGCGCCGGTGAAACAGAAGGTAAAGCCGCCGTCGCGGTAGGTGGGGTCCATGCTGTGGCCCCGGACGATCATGGGAATGAGCACGTGGCCGAAGAGGAGATAGGTCCCCAGCGCCACCGCGGCCGCCCGCAGCAAGAACCGCGGGGTGACCCGCGGGAAGAGAAACTCTTGAAGTCTCGACTGCTCGGTCACGTTGCACCGCCCCGGGGATCTTCCCCCGAGATATTTTAGGGCCTATCCGGGAAATAAGGCATGGTCGCGGTGGGAGCCGGGCGCAGGGAGCGAGGCTCCTTCGCAACTGCGCAGCGAGAATCCGGCGGACCCTCCTGCTCGAAACAAGGAGCAGAAGGAGAAGGCCGAGGGCGATCAGCGTTCCCTGTGCCGCCTTGGCCTGCGCCCCGTCATCGAGAGCGGAGGCGCGCGTGGCGTGCGACACCGCGGCCCAGAGGTCGCGGGATGCTTACCCATTGTCAAAGAGCGAAAACGGTGCCTGCGGAGGAAGCAAGGGAGGCCGGGATACCTCGGTTCCCTCGCCCCGTCCCCGGCTCGCGATCTCACCGCACCTTCAGACTCCGCACGTGTAAGCGCACACGCGAAACGGCAACAATCCGCACAAATAAACCCCGGTCCCGCGCTTCGTTTCCTCCCGAATCCGCTGCAGCTTCGTCATCCCTCATTTTCGGCGGTCCGATCCATGCTTGACTACTACAAGCACGCGCGCAAAGGCAAAAATCCGCACAACAAACAGCGGTCCCACTGGTCGTTTCCTCCCGAATCCGCCGTAGCTTCGTCACCCCTCATTTTCAGCGGTCCGATCAGCGCATAACAAGGACATCGTGTTCTTAGCCCCCGCGGGTGCAAGCACGCGCGCAAGGGCGAAAATCCGCACAACAAACAGCGGTCCCACGGGTTGTTTCCTCCCGAATCCGCCGTAGCTTCGCCACCCCTCATTTTCAGTGGCCCGATCAGCGCATAACAAGGACACCCCGTCCCCGGCTCGCGATCTCACCGCACCTTCAGACTCCGCACGCGTAAGCGCACACGCGAAACGGCAACAATCCGCACAAATAAACCCCGGTCCCGCGCTTCGTTTCCTCCCGAATCCGCTGCAGCTTCGTCATCCCTCATTTTCGGCGGTCCGATCCATGCTTGACTACTACAATGGCTGCGGGGAGCGGCGGCGGAAAGGGCTTGCACTTGCAAGCCGCCGCACCAAGCAGACCCGCGGG
>JAKAIJ010000194.1 GCA_021814355.1 Acidobacteriota bacterium | reverse complement strand
CAGGTCCTGCTTTGGGACATCCGCAACAATCGCCCCCGGGTGGAGGAAAGCTACGTCATCACCTATCCCAACGCCGGCCCCTGCAGCATGGAACCGCCCTCGCGGGCGCTCGCCATGGCCAGCCCCGCCGCCCTCCCCCACGGGATGGTGGGGAGTTTCTACCGTTGCCAGGTCCTCGCCTACGGGGGACGCCCCTACTACACCTGGACGGTGACCGCCGGCTCCCTGCCCGCGGGGCTGGCGATGGATTCAAGGGGCGAGATCACGGGCTACCCCACCGCCTTGGGCACGGCCTCCTTTACCGCCCAGGCCACGGACTTTCTCGGGGCGGTCGTCTCCCGGGCCTTCACCCTCACCGTGGACCCGCCGCCCTACACCGTCTTGATCTCCCCCGCCTCGCCCCTCCCCAACGTCACGGTGAGCCAGTGCGGCATCACCAGCTGGCCCTATGCGGTCACCCTCTCCGGCACGGGCGGGACGGGGCCCTACTCTTTCCGCATCCTCTCGGGGAGCCTCCCGGCGGGACTCACCCTCAACGGCACGACGGGGGTCATCAGCGGGACCTGCTGCGCCACCGGTACCTCCAACTTCTCCCTCTACTGCGAGGACGCCACGGGGGTGGGCTCGGGAAGCCTGCCCTACCAGATCTCCGTGACGCCAGGCCCCGCCATCACGAGCCCTGCGACCTTGCCCACGGCTGGGCTGGGGATGGCCTACACCTACACCTTCGCGGGGACGGGGAACACGCCGCTCTCGTGGACCTACTTCAACAGCCCCCCGCCCAGCCCCTCCTACCCGCCGGGGCTGACCCTCGCCTCAAACGGGACCCTCTCGGGAACTCCCAACGCCACGGGCACCTATTCCTTCGCCGTCCAGCTCACGGACCGCAACGGCGCCACCGCCAACTGGGCGGGGTCCCTGGCGGTCGTCACCCCCCTGCCCGCGCCGGCACTCTCGGCGTTTCAGCCCGCGAGCTACGTCGCCGGGGGTGACGCCTTCACCCTCACCCTCACGGGGAGTAACTTCACCAGCCAGTCGCAGGTCCTCTGGAACGGCAGCCCGCGGGCCACCACCTACCTCTCGCCCACCAGCCTCGCCGCCGCCATCGCGGCCGCCGACGTGGCCTCGGCCGCCACGGCCACGGTGGCGGTCCAGAACCCCGCCCCGGGCGGAGGCACCGCCTCCCTGCCCTACACCGTCAGCGCCCCGGGGCCGCGCGGCTATCTGGCCTATAGGCTCAAGGGGGTGGGCGTCTTCGACACCGCCCGAGGGGTGGTTTACAAGCACATGCCCCTAACGGGATTGCACCCAGAATTCGTGGTGGTGAACCGGTCCGACTCGCTCCTCTACCTGCTCCGGGAGGGCACCCTGGAGAGGTACGACTCCCAGGCGCTCTCTCTCCTGAACGCGACCACGCTCTCGGGGGCCAGCAGCACGGCGGCGAGCCGGCTGCTCCTCTCCCCGGCGGAGGACACCCTCTACGCGGCCATGGGGGGGACCGTCTTCCGCATGAACGCCTCCACGCTCTCCGCCTCCACGTTCTTCGTGGACCCCTTCCCGGGAGGGGGCGGCATCGTGAATGACATCGCGCTCTCCCAGGACGGGGGACGCCTGTACGTCTCTTGCACCAACAGCCTGGCGGTTCTCGATGCCGCCACGGGAACCGTGCTGGGGGACCTTTGGCCACAGTGCCATGACTCCGGGTTCCGGATGGCCGTCACTCCGGATGGCCGCGACCTGGCGGTCGGCGGGTCAGATTCCATCTACATTTTCGACCTAGCGACTCTGAAACTCTCGCGGACCTTCGGATTCGGCGTCTACGCGAGCTCCATGACCACCCCGGTCGGCGCGATGGTCTTCAATTCGACGGGGAGTCGGCTCTATTTCACCAACAACCGGTTTCTCCTGGATGGCTTCACCGCGGGGGTCGGCGTAGCGGACTACGCCACGGGGCGCGTCCTTTGGTATACCCCCCTCGCCACTTCGACCCCGCTCCATCTGGCCGTGGACAACGCGGACCAGAACCTTTATGGCTCCCCAGCCGACCCCAACGGCGCCTCGGTCCTGGTCTACGACACGGCGACCGGCGGGCTGAAAGGCTCCATGGCGGTGGAGGCCAACCAGGTCGGTCCCCGGTCCATGGCCATAGCCCCCGGCGGTGCCGCGGCGCCCGCGGTCCAGACCTCCAGCCCGCTTCCACCCGCTTCTCTGGGCGCCGCCTATGCCTTGCAGCTGATCGGTATTGGAGGCAAGCCCCCCTACGTTTGGAGCGTCGCCTCCGGCGCCCTTCCCGCGGGAGTCGTCCTCGATCCCGCCAAGGGCACCCTGTCGGGCTCCCCCTCCTCCGCGGGGAACTCCAATTTCACCGCCCAGTTGACGGACTCCCTTTCCGCCACGGCCACCAAGGCCTTCTCCCTCTGGGCGGGGCCTTCGCTGGGGATCACGACTCCCGGACTTCCCGGGGGCGTCGCAGGCGTCGCCTACCCCAGCACGACCCAGCTCTCCGTTGCCGGAGGGACGCCCCCTTACACTTGGTCGGTGGTGGCCGGCGCGTTACCGGCCGGGCTCTCGCTGGACCCCAGCACGGCGGTGTTGAGCGGGACCCCGGCCCTCGCCCAGCCGGCCTCCTTCACCGTGCAGGTTTCGGGAGGCGGAACGGCTACGAGAAGCTACACGGTGGACGTGATCAATCCGCCCCCCTATTTCCAAGGATTCTCCCCGCCCAGTTCCTACGCGGGGCAGAGCGGCCTGACCCTGGGTCTTCTGGGGAGCCATTTCGTGACCACCTCCCAGGCGCTCTGGCAGGGGGTTGGACGCGCAACCACCTACGTCAGTGGGACGCTGGTCAACACGCAGCTCTCCTCCGCCGATCTCGCCGCAGCAGGGGTCTACGCGGTCGCCCTCAACAACCCCTCTCCGGGCGGAGGGAGCCTCTCCAGGGCCTACACCCTCTGCGCCGCCGTGGCGGGGCCCCAATCGAGCCTGCGCATCACCCGCAGCGGTGCCAGCGTGATCCTGAATTGGGCCGCGGAGGCGGGCATCACGAGCTACCAGATCAAGCGTTGCGGAACCTTGGGAGGGCTCTGCCAGCCCGCCAGCGCCTTGGCCACGGTGAGCGGCACCACCTACACCGACAACGTGGGCACGAGCGGGCTGAACTACGCCTACGCCGTGGAGGCCGTGGGCCCCTGCGGGAACGTGCCCTGAAGCGGGCCGGCCGGGGGCGGGAAAGCCGCCTCCGGCCGCCTGCACCGCGGGTAACTTCTTGGAAAAATTGGATCTATCGTGGGTTGACCGGCCCCGGTCCAGCCTCTATAATCGTCTCTTCGCGAAGGGGGACCCATGGTCGCCAAAACCGAATGGATCTGGCTCAACGGCGAGTTCGTCCGCTGGGACGACGCCAAGATTCACATCCTCTCCCACGTCATCCACTATGGCACCTCCGTGTTCGAGGGCATCCGCTGCTACGCCACGCCCAAGGGACCGCAGGTCCTGAGGTTGAAGGAACACACCCGGCGTCTGCTCAACTCCGCCAAGATCTACCGCATGGAGTGCAAATGGTCGCTGGACGAGCTGGTGGAGATCCAGCTCGAGACGATCCGCCGCAACAAGATGAACGCCTGCTACATCCGCCCGGTCCTCTACCGCGGGTACGGCGACGTGGGGGTCAACCCCTTCAGCTGCCCCGTGGAGGTCTCGGTGGCGGTCTGGGACTGGGGCGCCTACCTCGGTCCCGAGGCCCTGGCCAAGGGGGTGGACGTGTGCGTCTCCTCCTGGGCCCGCATGGCGCCCAACACCATCCCCGCCATGGCCAAGTGCGCGGCCAACTACATGAACAGCCAACTCATCAAGATGGAGGCCATCAAGAACGGCTTCGCCGAGGGCATCGCCCTGGACCACTGCGGCCACGTCAGCGAGGGCTCGGGCGAGAACATCTTCCTCGTCAAGGACGGCGTGGTCCACACCCCCGACCTCTCCAACTCGGTCCTGCCGGGCATCACCCGCGACGGCGTCCTGAGGATCCTCAAGGAGGAAATGGCGCTCGAGGTGCGGGAGCACTCCATCAGCCGGGAGATGCTCTACATCGCCGACGAGATCTTCTTCACCGGCACCGCCGCCGAGGTGACCCCCATCGCGACGGTGGACAAGATCCCGGTGGGCGGAGGCCGACGCGGCCCCGTCACGGAAAAGGTCCAAGCCCGTTACCTGGAGATCGTCACGGGCAAGGCCGAGGACCGGTACGGCTGGCTGACGCCGGTGAACCGGTAGAAGTCGCCCGCCTCTACGCGAGGGCCGCGCGGAAGCGCGGCCCTTTGCTTTTCCGGGGAAATGCTCTACACTCTTCAGGAAACCGGCCCGGTGGGACGTGGGCGTCCGGAGCCCCGGCGTTTTCCCGAACGGACGGCGGTCGGGCCCGGTCGGCGGCGGGGGCGGGCGGCTCGGTCTCAGGAGAGGTGCCATGCACATCAACGACCTGCTCAAGGTGGCCATTGACCGGGGCGCGAGCGACCTCCACCTGAAGGTGGGCTCCCACCCCGTCATCCGCGTGAACGGCACCCTGCAGCCCATGGTGGACAGCAAGCGGCTCATGCAGGAAGACACCATCGCGATGGCCTTCTCCATCATGGACGCCAAGCAGAAGGAGAAGTTCAAAACCAACCTGGACCTGGACATCGCCTACTCGGTGCCCGGCCTGGGGCGGTTCCGCGTCAACATCTTCCAGCAGCGCGGCACCGTGGGCATCGTGGCCCGCGTCATCCCCATCGGCATCAAGAGCATCCGGGACCTTTTGCTGCCGCAGGTGCTCGAAAAGATCTCCATGGAGCAGCGCGGCCTCATCCTCTGCACCGGGACCACCGGCTCCGGCAAGTCCACCTCGCTCGCCGCCATGATTGACTTCATCAACGCGAACCGCACCGAGCACATCATCACCATCGAAGACCCCATCGAGTTCCTCCACCGCGACAAGAAGTCCATCGTCAACCAGCGCGAGGTGGGGGTGGACACCCGCTCCTTCGCCGCGGCGCTCCGCTCGGCCCTGCGCGAGGACCCGGACGTGGTGCTGGTGGGCGAGATGCGCGACTACGAGACCAT
>JAKAIJ010000010.1:17156-23623 GCA_021814355.1 Acidobacteriota bacterium | reverse complement strand
ATCCTGGACCTCATCGGCCAGAAGAAATTCGAGGGGAAGGACCCGTACGGCATCCCGATCCTGCCGTTCAAGGAAGCGATCCGCGGCCAAGTGGAGATCGGCCTCGGGCCCCTCCACACGCAGTTCGATGGCCAGGGCAACGCCTACACCTCCATCTTCATCGAATCCAAGGTGGCCAAGTGGTCGCTTCGGGACCTCAAACTCCTGGACAAGGTCCCCGTCCACTACAACATCGGCCACCTCTGCGCCGCCGAGGGCGACACCGCCCACCCCAAGGGCAAGTACCTCATCGCCATGAACAAGTGGGCCATTGACCGGTTCAACGACGTGGGGCCGCTCCTGCCGCAGAACTTCCAGCTCGTGGACCTGGCCGAGGAGAAGCTCCGGGTCCTCTACGACATGCCCGTTCCGCTGGGCGAGCCCCACTACGCCCAGATGATCAGTGCCGACAAGATCAAGGCGGTGGACATGTACACGCCCGTGGGCACCAACCCGGTGACCGGCCAGGCGGACCCGAACGCGGTGACCGAGGAGACCAAGGCCCGCGTGGAGCGCAGGGCCGACGGCGTCCACGTCTACATGACGGAGGTGCGCTCCCACCTGACCCCCGACATCGTCGAGGTCAAGCAGGGCGAGACGGTCCACATCCACCTCACGAGCGTCGAGCAGGCCAAGGACGCTACCCACGGTTTCGCGGTGGACAAGTACAACATCAACCTGAGCATGGAGCCTGGTAAGACGAGCAACGTGACCTTCGTAGCCGACCGCTCCGGCGTCTTTCCCTACTACTGCACGGAGTTTTGCTCGGCCCTCCACTTGGAGATGGCGGGGTATCTCCTGGTGGAGCCGAAGAAGTAATAATCTAAAACCCCCAGCCCCCGGGCGCCGCGGCGTAGCACGCCCGCCCGGGGGCTGGGCACCGAGGCGAACCCATGATGGCCGCACGACCGTTTTCGGAAAGGGGCCTTCGCGCGGCGGCGGCGGCCTCCCTCGCGGCCGCGGGCCTGCTCCTGGCCGCCTGCGCGCGGGTGGATGGCGGCGGAACGGCGGCTCCTCCGGCGCCCGCCCCCCCCGCGAGGCCCCCCGGCGGCAGGATGGTCGAGGGGGGCACTTCCCTCCAGCCCATCCTGGACGCCAGCCCGGCCGGCGCCGTCCTGTGGCTGGCCCCGGGCACCTACGCCGGCCCCGTCCGGATCACGAAGGCGCTCACCCTCTGGGGCCCCGCGGCCGCCGTGGTCCGCTCCGGCGGGTCCGGAACCACCGTCCAGGTCCTTTCGGACTCCGTGGCCCTGCTCGGCTTCTCGGTGGACGGGAGCGGGAGGCGGGCCGATCTGCTCGACGGCGCGGTCTTCGTCCGCGGGTCGGACGTCCGCGTCGAGGGGCTCCACATCCGAGACGCCCTCTTCGGCATCTCGGTGGAGAAATCCGCGCGGGTCCGGGTCGTGGACAACGAGATCATCGGGACGCCGGAGGACGAGGTGGGCCTGCGGGGGGACGCGGTGCGCTTCTGGGAGACGCGGGACTCGCTCATCGAGGGGAACCGCGTGAGCCACAGCCGGGACATGGTCGTCTGGTACTCCCCTCGCAACCGGGTCCTTCGCAACATGGCCGTGGGGGGGCGCTACGGGACCCACTTCATGTACAGCCATGACAGCGAGGTCCGCGGCAACCGATACCTCGGAAACCTGGTGGGAGTCTTCATCATGTACAGCCGCAACGTGGCCGTCGCCGACAACCTGATGGCGCTTTCCGACCCCACGGGCGGCCTCGGCCTCGGGATCAAGGAGTCTGGGAACCTTACCGTCACCGGCAACCGCTTCGTCCGAAACCAGTCCGGGGTCTACCTGGATACCTCCCCGCTCCAGCGGGGTGACTCCAACGTTTTTGCCCGCAATACCTTCGCCTTCTGCGAGGCGGGCGTGGCGTTCCACAGCAGCGAGTCGCGCAACGCGTTCCGGGAGAACGATTTCACGGGAAACCGGATGCCCGTGCGCGTGGAGGGGGGCGGCGACGCGACAGGGGTCGCCTGGGAGAGGAACTACTTCGACGATTACCAGGGCTACGACCTGGACGGCGACGGGACGGGGGACGTGCCGTACGAGGCCAGGAGCCTCTCGGGCCAGCTCGCCAGCGCCCACGAGGAACTCGCCTTCTTCCGGGGCACGCCGGCCCTGGGGCTGCTCGACGCCGCAAGCCGCTTCCTGCCCCTCTTGACCCCCAAGCTGCTGTTCGCGGACGCCGCGCCCCGGATGTCCCCCCGCGCGGCGCGGGAGGCCCCCGGTGCGCGTTGACCTCTCGGGCGTGACCAAGCGCTTCAGCCGCGTGACGGCCCTCGACGGGGTCACCCTCCAGATCCCCGCGGGCCGGAAGGTCGCCCTCATCGGCCCCAACGGCTCGGGGAAGTCCACCCTGACGAGGGTGGTCATGGGGATGCTGGCGTGCGAGGGAAAGGTCCTCCTGGACGGCCGCTCCCCCTTCGAGGAGCGGGCGGACCTCGCGGCGCAGATGGCCTACGTGCCCCAGGTCGCCCCTCAGCTCGCCGCCGCGGTGGGCGAGGTGGTCCAACTCGTCTCGGTGGTCCGCGGCCTCGACCCGGACCGGGTCCGGGAGACGGCCGCGCGCTTGGAGCTCGACCTCCGGGAGATCGCCCGCCGCCCGGTCCGCGCGCTCTCGGGCGGGATGAGGCAGAAGCTTCTGATCGCCCTGGCCCTCTCCGCGGGGGCCTCCCTCCTGGTCCTGGACGAGCCCACGGCCAGCCTCGACGCCGGGGCGCGCCAGCGCTTCTTCGACCTCTTCCACGGGGCCGCCTCGAGCGCGACGCTCCTGCTGTGCTCCCACAGGCTGGAGGAGGTGCGCAACCTGGTGGACCACGTGGTGGTTCTTGAGGGGGGAAGGGTGGCGTACGACGGCCCCGTTTCGGAGTTCCTCCACGGCAAGGCGTACGGGGTGGTGGAGGTTTACGTCGCCGGCGAAGGGGCGGCGGAGCCGCTGAGGGCCCTGGGCTTCACCCCCGGGGCGCCGGGGGCGTGGGTGAAGACCGTCGCCCATGGGGAGAAGGGCGCGCTCGTCCGGGCGGCCCTCTCTGCGGCCGACGGCGCGTTGACCAACATCCTGGTGCGGGACCTGGAGACCGTCGAGACCGCACCGGGAAACCGGGAGGCGGGGCGTGGCTGAGAAGGGGCGGCGCTACCTCCTTTTCGCGGGGGGCCTCGCGCTCGCGGCGGCGGCGTGCGGCCTGGCCCTGCTGATCCGAAGCGCCCAGGCGCTCCCGTCGGAACCCCAGCCCGTCATCTGGGACAAGGAGCGCTGCGCCGAGTGCCAGATGGCGGTGAGCGAGCGCGGCTTCGCCGCACAGCTCCAGACGAAAGACGGCCGCGTCCTGGATTTCGACGATCCCGGCTGCCTGGCCAGCTACTTGGACAAACGTACCCCGGAGGTCCACGCCATCTTCTTCCACCACCTGAGGGAGGAGCGGTGGCTTGCTTCCGCCGAGGCGCGGTTCGTGCGTATCCAGCCCACCCCCATGGCCTACGGCCTCGGGGCGTTGGACGCCCGGGTTCCCGGCGCCCTTACCTGGGACCAGGCGCGCGCCCTTGTGCGGGACTCCAACGCCCGGAGGCGAGAGTGATGGTCCTTGGCCGAAGCACCCTCGCCGTCGCGCGCCTGGACCTCGCGGAGGTCCTGCGCTCGCGGTGGCTCCTGTTCTGCGCGGCGCTCTACGCGGGGCTGGCCGCCCTCTTCGTCCTGGTGGGGCTGCGGGAGTCCAGCGTCCTGGGCTTCACGGGGATGGGGCGCGTCCTGCTCTCCCTGTGCCACGCCCTCGTCCTGCTCCTGCCGCTGCTCGCGCTCACCGCCGTGGGACAGGTTGTGAACCACGCCCGGGACGACGGGACGCTGGAGCTGCTCTTCAGCCACCCCGTCACCCGGCGCCAGTACTTCGTGGCCGTGACCGCCGTCCGGTTCTCGATGCTGGTGCTCCCCCTCGCGGCGCTCCTCCTGCTGGTCTCTCTTCTAGGATGGCTCGTGCTGGGAAGCGCCGTCCCGTGGGGGTTCATCGGCACGGCTTGCCTGGTGAGCGCCTCCCTGCTCTGGGCCTTCGTGGGGATCGGGATCGGGATCTCGACCTGTGTCCGTAACCAGGCCAAGGCCATGATCTTCCTCCTGCTGGCCTGGGTGACGGGCGTGGCCCTGCTCGACTTCGGGCTCGCGGGCCTGATGCTCCAGTGGCGGATGAGCGCGGCCACGGTCTTCCTTCTAGCCGCGCTGAACCCCGTGGAGGCCGCGCGGGTGGCGCTGCTCTCCGGCGCGGAGCCCTCCCTCTCGGTCCTCGGGCCGGTGGGCTTCTTCCTGGCGAACCGCCTCGGGGGGGGCTGGCTCTTCGCCCTCGGCACCCTCTGGCCCGCCCTGGCCGGGACCATCGCCTGGGGGCTTGCCCTGCGGCGCTTTTCCCGGGGCGACCTGGTCTGAGCCTGGATCTTGCGATGGTGAGAAAAGGGAGTCCCGCCCGGAGGATGGAGATGAGAGACAACGTCCGGTGGTTCTACGCGCTCCTCTACAAGCCGCTCTACCCCTGGGCGCGGCTGGTCCTGGCGGCGCTGGCGATCCCGCTGGCCCTGAGCTTCCTCCAGCCGCTCTGGCGCATCCGGATGGAGGCGCCCCAGTATCCTGGCGGGCTGAGGATGGACATCTACGCCTACAAGCTGGAGGGCGGGAACGAAGGGCGCGACATCGCCGAGATCAACGAGCTCAACCACTACATCGGGATGGCGAAGATCGAGCGCAGCCAGTTCCCGGACCTCGACTGGATCCCCTTCGCCTTCGGGGCCCTCGTCCTTCTGTCTCTGCGGGCGGCCGCGGTGGGGACCCTCCGAGACCTTCTGGACCTCTGCGTGCTGATCTGCTACGTCTCGGCCTTCTCCCTGGCGCGCTTCCTGCTCAAGCTCTACGCCTTCGGCCACGACCTGGACCCCCACGCCGCCGTCCGTATCCAGCCCTTCATGCCGGCCTTCCTGGGGACCAAGCAGGTGGGGAACTTCACCACCCACGCCTATCCGCTCCCCGGGACCTACATGGTGGCGGTCTTCGCCGCCGGGACGGTGTTGATCACGGTGTGGCACTTCGTAAGGGAGTGGCGGAGAAGGCATGAGCATCAGTAGGCGGAAGGTGAAAAAAGAGCGGCGGATGGCGCCCGAGCGGGTCTTGCGCGGACGGGTTCCCCGCGCGTGGGCCATGGCGGGGAGCCGGGCTTGATGGCAAGGAGACGAGTATGGCGTTCTACCTGGAGAGCTACGAGAGGGCGGCGGAGTTTCAGCCGGACCGCTTCAACCCGGTGGCGCTGGCGGGGAGCGGGCACGTGAAGGTCGTCCTGGCCTGTCTCGAATCGGGCCAGTTCATCCCCGTCCACAGCCCCGCCGCCGACCTGGTCCTCACCGTCCTGGAGGGGAGGGGAACCGTGGTGGCGGGTGGCCGGGAGGAGAGCGTGGCCCCGGGCTGCGTGGTCCACGTCCCCGCGGGCGAGCCCCGCGGCATCCGCGCCGAGACGCGTCTGGTGGCCCTCCACGTGGTGGCGCCACCGCCCACGGCGGGGGATCACCAGGGAGTCATGGAGGGCATCCGGCGGGGAAAGTACCGTCCCTAGGCACGGGAGAACAGGAATGCATCCGGAGTCCGGTTCATGAGCGGCCCTTCCCGCGTCGGGCGCGCGCCGCTTCTCGCCCTGGGGGCGTTGTCCCTCCTGGGCGCCCTCTACGGGGGGCTCATGCGCCTGAACTGGGGCCTTTTGCCCCTCCAGCCCCTCGCGGATTTCCACGGGGCCCTCATGGTGGCCGGGTTCCTCGGCACGCTCATCGGTCTGGAGCGCGCCGTCGCCGCGAACCGGGCCTGGGCCTACCTTGCACCGGCGTTCTCGGGCGCGGGGGGGCTCGCGCTGGCGGCGGGGTTCGGGGAGGCGGGGGCGGCGCTGGCGGCCTTCGGCGCCGGGGTCCTTCTCGCCATCTTCGCCGGACTCCTCGCGAAGCGGTTCTCCCAGCACCTTTTCACGATGGCCCTCGGCGCCGCGGCCCTTTTGGGCGGGAACCTCCTTCTGCTCTTCCGCCGCCCGGTCTACCACGCGGCCTACTTCTGGGCCGCTTTCCTGGTGCTCACCATCTGGGGCGAGAGGTTGGAGCTGGCGCGCCTGCGCCGGCCGGGCGCCTTCGCCCAGGCGGCTTTCGCGGGGGCGACGCTTCTCTTGGCCGCCGGCCTGGCCCTCTCCACCGTCCGGTTCATGCCGGGCGCGCGCGTGACCGGCGCGGCCTTCCTCGCGCTGACCCTCTGGCTGGCCCGCTACGACGTGGCCTGGAGGACCGTCCGCCTCCCCGGGCTCACGCGTTACATCGCCGTATGCCTCCTCTCGGGGTATTTCTGGCTGGGCGCCTCGGGCCTCCTCGTGCTGGTGTTCGGCGGAGTGGTTTCGGGGCCGCGCTACG
>JAKAIJ010000010.1:0-17146 GCA_021814355.1 Acidobacteriota bacterium | reverse complement strand
CATCCTCCACGCGCTCTTTCTGGGGTTCGTCTTCAGCATGATCTTCGGCCACGCCCCCGTGATCCTCCCGGCGGTCCTGGGCATCCCCGCCCCCTTCCGGGGCTGGCTCTGCTACGGGCAGCTTGCGTTCCTCCACCTGTCGCTGGGGGTGCGCCTGGCCGGCGATCTCCTTCTCTCCTTTCCGCTGCGGCACTGGGGTGGCCTGATGAACGTGGCGGCGCTCCTGGCGTTTTTCGTCGGCACGGCCTGGTCCGCGCTGGCGGGCGCCCCTCGCGGCGGAGCGCCGGGACCGCAACCGACGCCACCCGTGGAGAGAGCAACGGGCTCTTGACAAATCCAAACTCAAGACATATACTCATGTTGTGAGGTGATTGTTGATGGTCAGTCAAACCACCCGCTACGCCTTTCAGATCCTCGGATATCTCGCCGCCAAGGAGGGCGAACGGGTGCGGGGAGACGAAATCGCCCGCGACACCGGAATCCCCGCCAACTACCTCTCTAAGATCCTGAACCAATTGCGCAAGAGCGGCATGGTCACCTCCCAGAAGGGGTGGGGCGGTGGGTTCATGCTGAGGCCCGAGGCCCTCGAGCGGCCCATCTACGACGTTCTGGCCATTTTCGACGGGGCCGACCGCCGTGGCCCCGCGGCCTGCGTGTTCGGCCTACCCAAGTGCGACGATGCCAACCCGTGTCCGCTTCACCCCCACTGGGCGAAGATTCGGGAGACCTACAACGAGATGTTGGGGCAGACGCGGATCGCAAATTTGAAGTCTCTGCCCCGGTAAAAATTTTTGAGCATTTCAGGACATTTATAAGTGCCGTGAGTTGTTCCCGCGACGAGAAACGAAAGGAGACCCCATGAACCAGGCGATCCAGACCCTGATGGAGGAGCACCGTGTGATCGAGGAGGTACTCGGCTCCCTCGAGACGTTCGTGGACCGCATGGACGCCGGCGAAGAGGTGGCGCGCGACTCCATCCGCGACTACGCCGATTTTTTCAGGAACTTCGCCGACCGGTGCCACCACGGCAAGGAGGAGGACCGCCTCTTCGCCCTCATGGGCGAAAACGGGTTCCCCTCCGAGTACGGCCCCATCGCGGTCATGCTCGCCGAGCACACCGAAGGCCGCGCCCATGTGAAGGCCCTCTTCGAAGCGGGCGAGGCTCCCGGTCTCCTTGCGGCCGACGACAAGCTTCAGGTGAGCCGCCACGCCCGGGCCTACATCTCCCTGCTCCGGAGCCACATCGTGAAGGAGGACAACATCCTCTACCCCATGGCCCTCCAGGCCATCCGGAACGAGGAGATGGAGGCCCTCGGCGAGGCCTTCGAGCTGTTCGAGCGCGAGGTGATGGGCGAGGGGACCCACGCCAAATACCACGCTCTGGTCCGCGCCCTCGTCGCCGCCTACCCGCCCGACCCGGCCAAGATGGCCGCGGGCGCGGCCTGCGCGGGATGCCCGGGGCATGTGTAGGGATTTTCGGCTGCCGCGCAAAGAGGGGGAAAGGGCACTATATTTTTGAACAACGAAACGAGATGGTCGCCCCGTGTCGCCCGGGCGGCGGAAGCGTGCGCCAGGGGGACGGGTGCAGGGAGGTGTGCCATGATCAGATCCCGGATCGAAAAGCTGGTGGCGGCCGCCGCGGCGCTCGCCCTCTTCTGGGCGGGTCCCCGTCCCGCTCTGGCCCACTGCGACACGCTGGACGGCCCCGTCGTGACCGACGCCCGGGCCGCCCTCGGCAAGGGCGACGTGACGCCGGTGCTCAAGTGGGTCAAGCCCGAGGCAGAGGGCGAGATCCGCGCCGCCTTCGCGAAGGCCCTCAAGGTCCGGAAACTGGACCCCGACGCCGCGGAGATGGCCGACCGCTTCTTCTTCGAGACCCTCGTCCGGGTTCACCGCGAGGGCGAGGGCGCCCCCTACACCGGGCTCAAGCCGGCGGGCGAGGTCCCGCCCGGAATCGCCCTGGCGGACAAGGCGCTGGAAACCGGCTCCGTGGAGGAGCTGAAGAGAACGCTCTCGGAGCACTTGGCCGCGGGCCTCACCGAGCGGTTCGCCCGGGCCGCCGAGGCCAAGAAGCGCGCGGCCCAGAGCGTGTCCGCGGGGCGCGAATACGTCGAGGCTTACGTAACCTTCATCCACTACGCCGAAGCCCTCGTGAACGCCATCCATGGCGCGGCTGCCCACGGCGCGGAGGACGCCGCTTCTGAGGCGAAACCGGCCGGCGGCCACGGCCACTGATCCGGCGGCCCCGTGTCCATTGGAGGAGAGACCATGACTGCGACCCTGAAGCCCACCGTCGTCGAGCTTTCCAAACTGGTGCAGTTCGCCGAGCGGGGGATCGTGAGCAAGACCGTCTTCGAATCGCCCTCCCTCAAGCTCGTTCACTTCTCCTTCGAGCCGGGCCAGGCCCTGAGCGAACACTCGGCTCCCTTCGACGCGGTGATCCACGTTCTTGAGGGAAGCGCCACCGTGAAGCTGGGCGGCGTGGACCACGACGCGCGCCCCGGCGCGCTCTACGTCATGCCGGCGGGCCTGCCCCACGCGCTGACGGCCAAGGAGAAGTTCGTCTTCCTGCTGACCATGGTCAAGGGCCCCGCGCCCGTGGGACTCAAGTGAGCGGACAGAGAAGGGAGACCCCATGAGAAGAACCACGGGCTGCGCGGTCGCGCTCCTGCTGGCGTGCGCCGCGCCGTTGGCGGCCCAGACCCTCGCCCCTATTCCCCTCGGCGCCTCGTCCAAGCTCACGGTGAGCGTGGAGGAGCGCGCCCGCTGGGAGTACCGGGAGAACGCCGATTTCCGGGAAGCAAAGGACGACACCAACTCCTTCGTCGGGAACCGCCTCCGGCTGGGACTCCGGTTCGACGTGACGGAGCGGTTCACGGCCTTTTTCCAGGGCCAGGACAGCCGCCAATGGGGGAGCGACCTGAAGTTCACCGACCTCTCCGCCCACTACGACGACCTGCGCCAGGCCTACCTCGAGCTGCGGGCCGCGAAGGGCGCCTTGAAGGGGTTCTCGCTGCGCGTGGGCCGCCAGGAGATCCTCCTGGGCGAGGAGCGCTTGGTGGGAGCCTTCGGCTGGTCCAACGTGGGCCGCAGCTTCGACGCGGCCAAGCTGCGGTACGGGGCCAAGGGCTTCTTCGTGGAGGGCTTCTACGCCGATGCGCGGACCAGGCCCCTCGTTCCGGACAAGTCCACCCAGAGTCTCTGGGGCGCGGACGCGGGACTGTTCCAGGGCCGTCCCGCGTCTCTCGAGCTCTACGCCCTCGTCAAAGAGGACCGGGCCCGCGTGCAGGGCGAGACCGCCGCGCCCGCCCGGAACACCGAGATCTCCACCTGGGGCGGACGGCTCCTCTGGAAGCCGGCGAAGGGACTCGCGTTCATGGCCGAAGCGGCCTGGCAGACGGGCCACCGCGGGCCCGACGCTCACCGGGCGGACGCCCAGGCGCTGCGCGTGGACTACGTTTTTCCGGGGGAGTGGAAGCCCGCGGCGGGGGTGGAGTACGACCGGGCGAGCGGGGATTCCGACCCCGCGGACGGCCGGAGCGGTTCCTTCGACAACCTCTTCCCCACCAACCACAACAAGTACGGCCTGATGGACTGCCACAACTGGTCGAACCTGGGCGACCTGAGATTCTTCGGGTCGGCGAAGCCCAGGCCCTGGCTCACGCTCGCCCTCGAGGCCCACGACTTCCGGCTCGACTCGGCGCGGGCGCCCTGGACCTCGGCGGGCGGGGCGGTGCTGGGGTGGGACAAAACGGGCCGCTCCGGAACCCGCGTGGGCCGGGAGGTGGATTTCACCGCGGGCGGGACCTTCCGCAAGGCTTACTCCTGGCTGGCCGGCTGCTCGGCCTACTGGCCGGGGAACTTCGCGCGGGCCACGCGGGGCGGCGACGCGAGCCGGTTCGTCTACGTCCAGTTCGGGCTCTCGTTCTGACGCATCGGGCGCCCGGGTTCCGGAATGCACAAGCGGAGAGGGAGGAAGCGATGTTCCAGAGAGCGGTCGTGACGGTTCTGGCGCTGGGAGCCTGGACCTTCGTCTCCGCCGCGGGCGCGCCCAAACCGGGCGCCGCGCCGAAGGTGGTCCAGAGCGAAGAGACTCGGGCCTGCCTCAAGTGCCACGAGAAGCTGGCCACCCCCGTGGCCACGCAGCAGTGGGCTTTGAGCCGCCACGCCCAGAACGGCGTGGGGTGCTACGAGTGCCACCAGGCGGACAAAACCGACCAGGACGCCTTCGACCACAACGGGTACACCATCTCCATGCTGGTCACGCCCAAGGACTGCGGCCAGTGCCACGAACAGGAGACCCGGGAGTTCGAGGCCAGCCACCACGCCAAGGCCGGAGAGATCCTGGGCTCCCTGGACAACGTCCTGGGCGAGGTGGCGGAGGGCGTCCCCGCCGCCAACAGCGGCTGCAAGCAGTGCCACGGGGGGACGGTGAAGGTGCTGGAGGGCGGCAGGCTCGACGCCGCCACCTGGCCCAACACCGGCATCGGCCGCATCAACCCCGACGGGTCGAAGGGCTCCTGCGCCGCCTGTCACGGCCGCCACACCTTCTCCGCCTCCATCGCCCGCCAGCCCGAGAACTGCGGCAAGTGCCACCTGGGTCCGGACCACCCCCAGGCCGAGATCTACGCCGAGAGCAAGCACGGCATCACCTTCCGCGCCAAGATCGGCGAGATGAACCTCGACGCCCGAAGCTGGGTCCTGGGAAAGGATTACAACGCCGCGCCAACCTGCGCCACGTGCCACATGAGCGCCACGAAGGACCTTCCCCTCACCCACGATGTGGGCGCCCGCATCTCCTGGACGCTGCGGCCCGAGGTCTCCATCAAGCTGGAGAACGCGGACGCTCGCCGCGCGGACATGCAGAAGGTCTGCGCCAACTGCCACGCCAGGGAGTGGGTGGGCAACTTCTACAAGCAGTACGACGCCGCGGTGGGGCTCTACAACGACAAGTTCGCCGCGCCCGCCAGGGCCGTCATGAAGAAGCTGCGGGACGCGGGAAAGCTGACCCCCACGCCCTTCGACGAGAAGATCGAGTGGACCTACTACGAGCTCTGGCACCACGAGGGCCGGCGGGCCCGCATGGGCGCGGCCATGATGGGGCCCGACTACACGCAGTGGCACGGTTTCTACGAGGTGGCCAAGACATTCTACACGGAGTTCCTCCCCGAGGCGGAGGCCCTTCTTCCGGGCGTCACCGCCGGCGCGAAGGCCATGGACGACCACAAATGGCTCCAGGGCCTCTCCAAGGAGGAGCGCGAAAAGATCCAGCAGTACTACCAGAAGCGCTATGGGGAATGACGATTCCGGATGTCGCTCCCCGGAAACCACTATTACTGGTAGGGATTCTGCGAGAGGAAACGAGACTTGGCGGAAAAGGTCTCTAAGGCGACCCTCGGAGAGCGGCTCCGAGCCGCCTGGGGCGAGCACGGCACCTGGGCGATCCTGCTCACCTCCGCGTGCCTCGGGATGGTGGCCGCGTGGCCGCCCGGGTGGATCTCCTTGGCCACCCTTGCCGGGCTCTCGGGGCTGGCCGCCGCCAAGGTGCTCGCCGTCCGCACCTGGCGGCGGGAGGAGGGATGGGGGTTCCTTCTCGCCGTCTCCGTGGGCTCCGGCCTGGCGCTGCTGCCGCTCTTGGTCCGGGCGCCCGCCGCCACCGCCGCCGTCGGGGCGTCGGGGCTGCCGTTTCTGGCGCTCTACCTGCGCGAGGCCCGCGAGCCCCGCTGGACCCGCACCCTCCTGGTGGAGACCGCAGGGACGCTCCTGCTCGCCACGTCGGCGGGGCTGGGCATTCTCGCGTCGCGGCCCTTGGCGCTCGCGGACGCGGTGCTCGCGTCGCTGGCGGCGGCGCTCCTTTTCCTGCCGGGGGTGCCGAGGGTGCGGCTGCTGAAGGAGCCCCGAGGCGTCTTCCGGCTCGCCGTGCTTCTGCTGGCGCTGACGGGGGCGGCCACCATCGCGGTGCTGGCGGCAACGGGCGTGACGGCCCCCTGGGGCGCGCTCGCCGCGCTGGTCTTCGCGGGAGATCTGCGGGCCGCATGGGTGGTGCCGGCCGTCTCGGCGCGCCACCTGGGGCTGGCCCTTACCCTGCGGAGCGTGCCCGCGGCGCTGGTGCTGGGTCTGGCCTGGCGGCCGGTGGCCTGAGCTTCTCTCCCCAGAAAAGCAAGGGCCGGGCGGTTGCCCGGCCCGGAATTCTCGGCCGTCCCCTCCGCGGTTTCAGGGGACCTTTGAAAGCAGATCGAGAATCTGAAGCTCGGTCGCCTCTCGCTTGCGGCCCAGAACAAGCGCCACTTCGGAACTCATCAGCAGCAAGGCTTTCTGGTACATCTTCTTCTCGCGGAAGGAGAGGGGTTTCTTCCGGTTCAGGATCCAGAGGGCCTTGAGCACCTGGGCTACCGAGAAGAGGCCCCCCTGGGCCAGCAGGGCGCTGTGGGCGTTGAATCGGTCCTTCCAGCTGGGGAGAATGTCCGGGGCCCCCTCGGCGAGGAAATCCATGGAACGCTTCACCTCCTTGCGGGGCGACGGCGGCCGCAGGCCCACCCCCTGGACGTTGGCCAGGGGGATCATCACCTTGGATTCGTTCTCGGCCTCCTTGAAGGAGAGCACGAGGAAGGTCTTGGCGCTGTTGTCCAGGACTCGTTCTTGGAGCTCGAGCACCTGTCCCACGCCGTAGCCGGGGTAGATGATGCTGTCGCCCACATCGAACTTCATTTTCTGGGTTCCCGTCATGTTCTTCATTATACCACAAGAAGTGTTTCCTAATCTCCTGAAATGAAAACGCTCCCCGGCTCGGGACTATTCGCCCCGTCCCTCTTGACCCGTCCGCAACGCCCTCGTATTCTTGGCATTGTATGCGCAAGCTCTTCCTTTTGCTGGCCCTGTTTCTCGCGGGAGCCGGCGCCGCCTCCCAGACCCCCTTGCCTTCGGCCCCCGAAGGCGCGCCGGTCCCGTTCGTCCAAGTGAATCTGAAGCTTCTCACCACCGGGGACAAACAGCCCGTGCGCGAGGTGGGGGCTTTCGGCGCCTCGCTGCCGCTCGGGAAGCCGGGGCGGCTCGAGCGGATGCTGGAGATCGCCGACGCAACCGGTGGGCTGAAGCGCCGGGTGACCTTGCGCCTGGCGGTGACCCCCTCCCGGGACGAGGCGGGGGTGCTCCACTGCTTCGCTCTCTCGGAGGCGGCGCCCGAGGGCGCCGCCTCCGACAGCCGCGCGAAGGACCTGGCCTTCCCGCACGCCGGGGATCAGGTGATGGAGGTGTTCGCCGACGCCGCCACGGGCGTGAGGGTCATCCTCTCGCTCTCGGCGTCGCTCGTGGCCGACCCCCAGGGCCCCGCCCAGTGGCCCGCCATTCTCTTCGGCGTCCGGGTGGAGCAGTGGGCCGGCGCCCAACGCGGCGAGATCGAAGCCCTCCAGCTCCAGTCCCTCGACGGCAAGACGGTCTCCCACGACTACAGCCGGAAGGTCCCGAAGATCGTGGAGGGCAAGACCGGCGACGTTGTCCTGGACGACGTGCCGGTCCTGGACCTCAAGCAGGACAAGCCCACCGTCCAGGCCGGTCAGAGCTTCAGCATCTCCCTCAACGATCCGGCCCCGGCGGGGGGGCAGGGGAAGGAGGGCGAGAAGAAACCGCCTCCCCGGCGCGACAGCCGCATGCCCTCCCCCCCGAAGCCCAGGCCTCCCGAGGGCCCCAAGTCCATCGTCTGGGACACGGAGTACTACAAGATCACCATCACCCCCCTCCAGCTTTCCCAGGGCGGCATGCGCCTGCGGGTCCAGATGCGGGGCCGGATGCTCGACCCCCAGAAGGGCACCCTACAGGACGAGTTAGAGCTGACCCAGGAGCGGGAGGTGCTCTCGGGCCAGGGAGTGCCGTTCTACATGACCCGGGAGTTGCCCGAAGGTCCCCAGGGCTACGTGGCCTGGGTCCTGCCCGTCTGGCCCGCGCCGTGACGCGCAAAAGACCCGCGCGGCGGGGGCGGCCGCCTCAAAAGGAGTCCGGGTGAGAAGAAGCTGGTGTGATCCGAAGGCCGGTCTCGTGGTTTTCGCCCTGGTGGCCACGGGGGGCGCTGCGGGGCAGCAGACCCCCGCGCCGGCGCCCGCCGCTCCGGGCTGCGCCGAGTCGCTCGCCGCCCTGGCCAAGGCGTACCGCGGTCTCGGGACCCTTACGGCGCACTTCCGCCACACCCTCGAAGCGAAGACCCTCAACCAGACCGAGGTGGAGGAGGGGATGCTCTACCTCGCCCCCGGGGGAAAGATGCGCTGGCAGTATCTCCAGCCGAAGGGAAAACTGGCCGTGAGCGACGGGAAGGAGACTTGGCTCTACCTGGCCTCCGAACGGCAGGTGGTGGTCCAGCCCCTGGCCCGGGGAGCCGGAGCCCCCGTGGCGCTGCGCCTGCTCGCCGGCGAGGTGGACGTGGCCCGGGAGTTCGCCTGCCAGGGGGCCGAGCGCTCCGGGGGAAAGACCACGCTGAAACTTTCCCTCGTCCCGCCCGCGCCGGGGGTGGAGGGGCTGGAGGTCCGGCTCGACCCCGAAAGCGGCCTCGTGGACCGCGTCTCTTACCGCGATTCCCTCGGAAACGCCATCACGCTGGAGCTCTCCGAGATCAGGACGGGGGCCGTCCTCGACCCGGGGATGTTTCTTTTCCAGCCTCCGCGGGGAGTCCAGGTTATCCGGCCCGCCGGCGGCTCTTAGGGCGGCGAGCCGGAAGCTCGACGATGAATACAACTCGCCGCGCGGCGGGTTTCTGGCCGCTTGCGCCCCTCCCCCATTCGCCCCTGCTGGGATGGACCACTTACGGCCGCCCGGGGTGTGGATTTCGGGGCGAAAATTCCCGGGGCAATCCACTATAGACACAACATATTGTGGTCATTTAATAGAAATTGTCTTTATCTCGTAGAAAGTGATTATCTTGGGGCGCCAGGATTCCCCGCCAGGGTGAGGAATTCGTTCCGGGCGCGGCTGTCGGAGAGGAAGCTCCCGCGTAGCGCCGAAGTGGTGGCCACGCTGCCCTCCTTCTGGACGCCCCGCATGACCATGCAGAGGTGGGTCGCCTCGATGACCACGCCGAGACCGGTGGGGGAGAGCGCCTGCTCGAGGGTCTCCACCACCTGTTCGGTGAGCCGCTCCTGGACCTGGAGCCGCCGGGCAAAGTGCTCCACCAGCCGCGGGATCTTGGAGAGTCCCATCAACCGGCCGTTCGGGACGTAGGCCACGTGAGCGCGGCCAAAAAAGGGGAGCAGGTGGTGCTCGCAGAGGCTATAGAAGGGGATGTCGCGAACCAGGACCATGGTGCGGGAGGGATCTTCGAAGGTGGCCCCCGCCAGAACGGCGTCCAGCGGCTCCCGATACCCGCGGGTCAGATCGAGAAGGCTCTCGGCCACCCGCTGCGGTGTGCGTTGCAGCCCAGGGCGGCCGGGGTCCTCGCCCAGGGCGTCAAGGATGGCGCGGACTGCCTCTTCCACGGGAACCTCCTCCCATCTTTTTCAGTATACCCCATGCTCCGTCTCGTCCGGGGGCGCAAGCAACCTAAGCCCGGGCCTTTCTCCAATTTTTTCATCCGAAGGTGCCTGAGCGGCTTGACAACGGAGATGGGAATGACTATACTAGACCTCTAAAAGCACCCAGGAGCGATTTAGAGATGCCCCTCTACGAGTACGAGTGCGACGCCTGCAAGAAGCGCTTCGAGAAGCTGCAGCGGGTGAGCGACCCCCTCCTGACGGCCTGCCCGAAATGCGGAGGGGCAGTGCACAAGTGCTTTAGCGTGCCGGCGATCCAGTTCAAGGGCAACGGCTGGTACGTGACCGACTATAGCCGGCGGAGCTCGGGCAAGGGCTCCGGCGGCGACGCCGCTGGCAAGACCGAGGGCGCCAAGAAGCCCGAGGCCAAGGCCGGGGGTTCGACCAGTGCTTAAATCCCACCTCATAAGATCATTCCTAGACGATACGGTCCCCACGGGGATCGCCCACCTCAAACCTAGCCTACCTTAAAACCATACCCACCTTGCTGGCTGAGCCCCCCGGTCGAGAAATCGCCCGGGGGGTCCCCCCTTTTATGGGGATTTTCGGAAGTAGCCGGAAACCGGCGGGCATGAGGTCTCCGGGCGTTCTCAACCGTCCGCGGTCCCACATCTCGTAGATCCATGCGCTTCCCATGCTACCCTTTGCCCATGAGCTCCCCCCGCCACGCGCGCCCCGGGACCCGCCGGCCGCAAGAGCCGAGAAAACTCCCTGCCACCCTTCTCGAAGTGACCGTCGAGGGATACGCCTGGGGAGGGAAGGCGGTGGGGCGCCACGAGGGCAAGGTGGTGTTCGTCTCCAAGGCCGTCCCCGGCGACAAGCTGCTGGCCAAGGTGACCCGGGGGAAGGCCAGCTATGCCGAGGCAACGTCCGTTTCGGTGCTGCGGCCCTCTCCCGACCGCGTGGAGCCGCGCTGCAAGTTCTTCTCCCACTGCGGCGGCTGTCCGTGGCTCGCCGCGGCCCACCCGCGCCAGCTCCGCGAGAAGGAGACGCTCGTGGCGCAAGCGCTCCGCCACCACCTGGAGGGCGCGGAGCTCCTGCCCATCGTGGGCGCGGAGCCCTTCCTCGGCTACCGTCACCGGGGCGAGTTCCACGTGCGCCCCACGGGCGACTCCGTGAAGATCGGCTTCTTCCAGGAGGGGAGCCACCGCGTCGTGAACCTGGACCTCTGCCTGCTCTTCGACCGGGCCTACAACCTGCGCTACCAGGCACTGCGCGCCGCGCTCAAACGGGAACCCGCCGCGAGGGCGCTGGAGCAGGTGACATTGGACCGCGCGGACGACGGCGAGACCTACGCGCTCCACTTCCGCCTCCACCACGGCGGACCTCGGGAGGCGGTGCGGCTCTGCGAGGCCGCCGATGGGCTGGGCTTTGCAGGCGCGCTAGCCACGCCGGCGGGTGACGACGGGCGGGTGATGGCCTCTTCCGGGCGGCCCTGGACCACCTACGCGCTCCCGGGGGGCGAGACGGGCGCCGGGCGAGACTTCCTGCTGAGGGCCGACGTCCGCAGCTTCACGCAGGCGCACTACGCCATGAACCGCCGCCTGGTGAGGGCCGTCCTCGACTGGCTCGCCCCGGCGCAGAGCGAGCGGGTCCTGGACCTTTACGCGGGCGGGGGGAACTTCACGCTGCCGCTGGCGGCGCGGTGCAACGAAGTGGTGGCGGTGGAGGGCTCGCCCTTCGCGTCCGAGGACGCCAGGGAGAACGCGAGGAGCGCGAGCGCACGAAACGTGCGACACGTTTTCGGAGAGGCCGCCACGGAAACCGCCGGGCTCCTCGCGCGCGGCGCGCGGTTCGACGCGGTGCTGCTCGATCCGCCGAGGTCCGGGGCAAAGGAAGCCCTCGGCCCTCTCTCGCGCCTCTCGCCCCCGCGAATCCTCTACGTCTCCTGCAACCTGCCCGCCCTCGAGCGGGACCTCACCTTTCTGCGCGACCACGGCTACCGGGCCGTGCGAATCCAGCCGTGGGACCTGTTTCCGCAGACCTACGGGGTGGAGACGATGGCCTTGCTCCGAAAAGAGTAGCGGCGGCGGACCATCTGCATCGCGAAGGCCCTGCGCCAGCCATCCTCGACCCGCACTACGGGCGCGCCTCCCGGTCGCCGTCTCGCCCCGCTTCGCGTCGGGTCCACCGCGCCGGAGCGCCGCCGCACCGCCTGCCGCTACTTCACCCTCCTCCAGATGACCACGTGTTCGGAGGGGTTGGGTCTGCTTGGGGCCTCAAGGAACTCTTTCAGGGTTTGGGCTTTGAAGAGGCCGCCGTGGCCGGGGGTGCCCTTGAGCTCTTCCTTCTCGAGATCGGCCGCGACGCGATAGCGGCCCGACTGGCCGCTGATCTGAAGCCAGTGGTCAATTCTCCCCTTGGCGTCGGCCACGTATCCCGAGTGGCTGTTGCCCAGGATGATGACGTCACCCGGCCTCAAGTGGCGCTGAGTTTCGGCGGGGTTGTCGCGCGCCGTTGTGGTGATGTCGAAAGGTTTGTAGCCCTTGGCCTGCAGTGCGTCGCGCAATCCCTGTGCGCTCATCCCGTTGCCTGTCGCCTCGGGGGGCTTTCCAGGGATGGGCGGCGTGGGGTCGCTTCCCAGGGCCCGCCAGTGGGTGTAGTCGTGGCAGATGATGACGGCCGCCGCCGGCAGCCCGACCGCGAGCACCACTACGGTGATGAAAGCCTTGGCTGCGCGCATGGCAAACCTTCCTTTAACCATAAGTCTACCACCCGAAGCGGGAAACCTTCCCGTTTCCCACACCTTTCGCCAAGCCGCGGTTTCGAATCCCCCAGAAAGGCCGAGCGTCTGGCTTTGCCAGCGCGCAGGCCAACCACCAGCGGGGGGAGGTCCGTGGAGCGAGCAGAGCGAGCGAAACGCAAGGAGGGGGGCAGCGCCCCCCTCTTTGAACTTCGTGGAGCGGGAAACAGGATTCGAACCGCGCTCCCTCGCGACCGCTCTCTGGAGGGGGCGTCGGCCCGCCCCCTCCAGCGCTCGGCCTGCGGCCTTGCTGCCTTCCCCTGCACTCGCGCGGGCGGCCCGCTGACGCGGGGGACCTTCCCGTCCCCCGCACCCCCCGCCCGGTCGCGGTTTCGAATCCCCCAAAAACTTTAGGGCCGCTAACGCGGCCCCGGGAGACCTTCGAAGAACCTGGAGTGGGAAACGGGATTCGAACCCGCGACCCCAACCTTGGCAAGGTTGTGCTCTACCAGCTGAGCTATTCCCGCCCAGACCAAAAGTCTATCCGCAGAGAGCCTTGTCTGTCAAGGCTTGGACGTGGAAACGGAGATGGCACCAAAGCTCCGAGCCGAGGGCGGGGCAGCGCCCCGCGGTCCCCGTGTGCCCTCGGGGTTGACCACTAACTCCTTACATGCTAGACTTTACGCCTTCATTGCGAAGAATGCCGACAAACGGCAGCCGCATTCGAAGCAACTGGAGGCAATTCCCATGAAACCCCAGAATGTCCTCATCATGGGCGCCGCGGGGCGCGACTTCCACAATTTCAACGTCTTCTTCCGGGGCAACGCGGCTTACCGGGTTGTGGCCTTCACCGCCACCCAGATCCCCGACATCGCCGGCCGCAAGTACCCCGCGGTCCTCGCCGGAAAAGGCTACCCCAAGGGAATCCCCATCCACGACGAGAAGGAACTGGTCCCCCTCATCCGGAAAGAGAAGGTGGACCTCGTAGTTTTTTCCTACTCGGACGTCTCGCACGAGAGCGTCATGCACAAAGCCTCCACGGTGAGCGCCGCGGGCGCCGACTTCATGATGATGGGCGCCGGCCGCACCATGGTGAACTCCTCCAAGCCGGTCATCTCCGTCTGCGCCGTGCGCACCGGCTGCGGCAAGAGCCAGACCACGCGCAAGGTGGCCGAGATCCTCCAGCGGGCCGGGAAGAGGGTCGTGGCCGTCCGCCACCCCATGCCCTACGGCGACCTCGAGAAGCAGAAGGTCCAGCGCTTCGCGACACTGGCGGACCTCGACCGGCATCGGTGCACCATCGAGGAGCGCGAGGAGTACGAGCCCCACATCGTGAGGGGCGTCGTCATCTACGCCGGCGTGGATTACGAGGCGATCCTGCGTCAGGCCGAGAGGGAGGCCGACGTGATCCTCTGGGACGGCGGCAACAACGACACGCCGTTCTTCAAGTCCGACCTCGAGATCGTCGTGGTGGACCCACACCGCGCCGGTCACGAGGTCTCCTACTACCCCGGCGAGACCAACACGCGCCGTGCCGACGTGATCGTCATCAACAAAATTGACACCGCCGATTCCGACGCCATTGACGAGGTGCGCTTTAACGTCAACCAGGTGAATCCCCGCGCCGTGGTGGTAGATGCCGCCTCGCCGCTCACGGTGGAGGGCGGCGAGCGCATTCGCGGAAAGCGCGTCCTGGTGGTCGAGGACGGCCCCACCCTCACCCACGGGGAAATGCAGTACGGTGCCGGCGTCATGGCGGCCCGCAAGTTCGGAGCCGCCGAGCTGGTGGACCCGCGCCCCTACGCCGTGGCCTCCATCCAGGCCACCTATGAGAAGTACCCCGACATCGGCATCCTGCTGCCGGCCATGGGCTACGGCAAGGAGCAGATGCGGGACCTGGAGAAAACCATCGTCGCCGCGAAGTGCGACCTGGTAGTCATCGCCACCCCCATTGACCTGGGCCGGATCATCCGGATCAACAAGCCCTCGGTGCGAGTCGGCTACGAGCTCCAGGAGATCGGCGAGCCCACGCTCGAATCCATCCTTCGCGCGAAGAAGTTCATCAAGTAGGCCCGCCGTGCGACGTGGACTGGTGGCCTTCGGCGGCAACGCGCTGATCCGGGCCCGGGAGAAGGGCACGGTTCACGAGCAGATCGCCAACGCGGCGGAGGCCGCTCGCGAGCTCGTGCCCATGCTCGACGCCTACAGCCACATCATGCTGGTCCACGGCAACGGGCCGCAGGTGGGGCAGAACCTCATCCGCGTGGAGGAGGCGGTGACCAAGGTCCCGCCCCTCCCCCTGGACGTCTGCGTGGCCGAGACCCAGGGCTCCATGGGCTACATCCTGGAGAAAGCCTTCAGCAACGAGCTCCAGCGCAGGGGCCAGGACCGCGACCTGCTCTCCGTGCTCACCCAGGTGGAGGTGGACGCCGAGGACCCGGCCTTCAAGAACCCCGCCAAGCCCATCGGCCCCTTCTACACGCCCTACCGCGCCAAGCACCTCATGGAGGTGGAGCGCTGGGCCATGATGGAAGACAGCGGTCGAGGCTACCGCAAGGTGGTGGCCTCGCCGAGGCCCAAGCGCATCCTCGGCGCGGGGGCGCTCCGGGCGCTCTACGACACGGGGGCCATCATCATCGCGGGCGGCGGCGGCGGGATTCCCGTCGTGCGCCAGCTCGACGGCACCCACAAGGGGGTGGAAGCGGTCATTGACAAGGACCGGACGTCGGTCCTTCTGGCCTGCGACCTGGAGGTGGACGACCTCATCTTCCTCACCTCGGTCCCGTGCGTCTACGTCAACTTCGGCAAGCCCGACCAGCGGGCCCTTGACGTGGCGACGCTGGAGGAGATCCTGGAGTACCAGCAGCAGGGCCAGTTCCCTCCGGGATCCATGGGCCCCAAGGTGGAGGCGGCCGTACAGTTCCTGGTGCGCAAGGGCGGCATGGTGCTGCTCACCGACGCGGCCCACCTGGCGGACGCCGTCCGCGGGAGGGCCGGGACGCGCATCGTCCACGAGAAAAAGAAGAGCGAAGAAGGGGGCATTCCATGTTCGGCAAAGACCTCATCTCGATCGCGGACCTGACCACCCAGGAAGTCCTTGAAATCCTCCACCTGGCCATGCGGGTCAAGTCGGACCCCGACGAGTACAGCGACTACCTCACCGGCTGCACCATGGCCATGATCTTCGAGAAGCCCTCCCTGCGCACCCGGGTGAGCTTCGAGGCGGGCATGACCCAGCTGGGCGGCCACGCCATCTACCTCGGCCCCGGCGACATCTCCCTGGGCAAGCGCGAGAGCGTGCCCGACATCGCCCGCACCCTCGACCGGATGGTGGACATCATCATGGCCCGCACCTTCTCCCACCAGAGCATCCTCACCCTGGCGGAGTACGCGGAGGCCCCGGTCATCAACGGCCTCTCGGACCTCCTCCACCCCTGCCAGGCCCTCGCCGACTACCTCACCGTGGTGGAGGCCCGGGACAAGATGCTGAGCCAGACCCTGGACGAGAACGTCCCCGCCGAAGAGCTCCTCGAGCGCTTCAAGGGGCTGACCCTGGCCTTCGTGGGCGACGGCAACAACGTGGCCCACTCCCTCATGAACGGCGGCGCCAAGCTGGGCGTCTCGGTGAACGTGGTCTGCCCCGAGGGCTACGAGCCCAACCCGGCCATCGTCGCCGCGGCCAACGCGGCGGGCAGAAAGACCGGCGCCGTCATGCGCGTCACCCACGACGTCCGGGAGGGCGTGGGCGGCGCCCACGTCGTCTACACCGACGTGTGGGCCTCCATGGGCCAGGAGAAGGAGGCGGAGGAGCGCAAGAAGGTCTTCGCCCCCTACCAGGTCAACGCCGACCTCATGGCCCTGGCCGACAAGCAGGCCCTCTTCCTCCACTGCCTCCCCGCCCACCGCGGCGAGGAGGTCACCGAGGAGGTCATCGAGTCCGACCAGTCGGCGGTTTTCGACGAAGCCGAGAACCGGCTCCACGTCCAGAAGTCGGTTATCCTGCACCTGCTCACCGAGGAGTTGGAATAAGGGCCGTTTTGGGTCACGAGTTCTGAGTGAAGAATGAAGAGTTAGAGAACAAAGCCTAATTGACTGGATACATGGATCATCGTCGCGGGGAGGCGCGAGCCTCCCCGTTCCGTTTGGGGGCGGGCGGCCCGCGGCGGTCCGCAGTTCCGGGGCCGGAAACCCGCAACGCCGTGAAAATGAATGGTCTGTGGCGATGGCACGGCGGTTGTATGGGAAACCCCGTCGGGTTGTTGATTCATCGGCCTGGATGGCCCATGATGGGGCTTCGGAATGGAGGAGTCGGGCATGGAAATCACCAAGGAGCGGAAAAAGGCGATTGACGCCGCGGTGGCGCAGATCGAGCGGCAGTTCGGCAAGGGCTCCATCATGGCCCTTGGCGAGAAGGGGGCCAAGGTCAAGGTGCCCGTCATTCCCACCGGGAGCCTGGCGCTGGACTACGCGCTGGGGATCGGCGGGCTCCCGCGCGGCCGCGTCGTCGAGATCTACGGGCCCGAGTCCTCCGGAAAGACCACCCTCGCGCTGGAGGTGATCTCCGAGATCCACCGCCAGGGCGGAATCGCGGCCTTCATAGACGCCGAGCACGCCATGGACCCGGAGTACGCCGCCAAGCTGGGGGTGGCCGTGGAGAGTCTGCTCATCAGCCAGCCCGACACGGGCGAGCAGGCCCTGGAGATCGCCGAGACCCTCACCCGCTCGGGGGCCATTGACCTCATCGTGGTGGACTCCGTGGCGGCCCTCGTCCCCAAGGCCGAGCTCGAGGGAGAGATGGGCGACAGCTTCGTGGGGCTCCAGGCGCGCCTCATGTCCCAGGCCCTGCGCAAGCTCACGGGCATCGTGAGCAAGAGCAACACCACCATCATCTTCATCAACCAGCTCCGCGAGAAGATCGGCGTCATGTTCGGCAACCCCGAGACCACCAGCG
>JAKAIJ010000193.1 GCA_021814355.1 Acidobacteriota bacterium | reverse complement strand
GTCGTCGGGATCAAGGAGAGCGCCCGCTTCACCGCCGGGATGGTTGTGGTGAAGCTCCTCATCCTCGCCTTCTTCGTGGCCGTGGGCTGCTTCTACGTGAAGCCCGCGAACTGGCACCCCTTCGCCCCCCACGGTTGGCTGGGGATCCAGGCGGGCGCGGCGGTCATCTTCTTCGCCTACATCGGCTTCGACGCGGTCTCCACGGCCGCAGAGGAGTGCCGCAACCCCAAGCGGGACCTGCCCATCGGCATCCTCGGCTCCCTCGCCGTCTGCACTCTCGTCTACGTGCTGGTGGCCGTGGTGCTGACGGGAATGGTGCCCTGGGACCGGCTCAATACCGCGGAGCCGCTCTCCGTAGCCATGCGCGTGGCGAACAAGAATTGGGCGGCGGGCCTCGTGGCCTTCGGCTCGGTGGTGGCCCACACGGCGGTCCTCCTGGTCTTCCAGCTCGGGCAGCCGAGGATCTTCTTTTCCATGGCCCGCGACGGGCTCCTCCCCGGTGGCTTCGCCAAGGTCCACCCGCGCTTCGGGACCCCCCACGTGACCACCATCTGGACCGGCGTCTTCGTGGCCGCGGCCGCCAGCTTCGCGAGCCTCGAGGAGATGGCCGACCTCTGCAACATCGGCACGCTCTCCGCCTTCGTCCTGGTCTGCGTGGGGGTGATGGTGCTGCGGGTCCGGGAGCCCTTAAGACCCCGTCCGTTCAAGACGCCGCTCTCGCCGCTGGTTCCGCTCCTCGGTGCGGCGACGTGCGCCTACCTCATGCTCGGCCTGCCCGCCGTCGCCTGGAAGCGGTTCGTCGTCTGGCTCGCCGTGGGCCTTGCCGTCTACGCCCTCTACGGCGCGCGGAACAGCCGGTTGAGGAACACTCCCCCCTCCCACTCTAATCCGCGCGGGTCCGCTACCTGACGAGTCCAAGACCCTTTTGAGGCACAGCCGGCGGCGGCGCGGGCTTCGAACCGGGAGCCTCGGCCCGCTCGAACTGGAGGCAGGGGGCGAAAGGGTTGATCCACGCCTTGACCGCGCCCGGTCCATCGCTCCACTGCTCTCCCATAAAGGCGTCGAACGAATCCGTGGGCGGGTCGGCCTCACGGCCCCACTCCTGGACGCACCACTGCCTGACGAGGGCGAGTTGCGAGGCGTCGAAAAGAACCACTACGCGGGCGAACCGGTTCTCGCGCGCCACGTACTCCACGCCTTTTAGCGAAGCGGCGCCGAGCGAGAGCGCCTCTCCCGCCCGGACGTAGAACTCCTCGCCGGGCTGGGCAGCTGTCACCTCGATGCGGCTGAACCCCTGGAGCGTGCGGAGGTCCGAGCCCCACGGGACGCCACGGAACTCTCTGCCAAGGGACCGCGCCGTGAATAGGGCAGGCCCAGAAGTCCGACCAGAACCACGGCCAGTTTTTTCATGGGGCGCCTCCCATGCTAAACATGGCATATGACGTCATTTTGTCAAGTAATGATCACGGGATTCCAGGGTAAAATGCCGCCGAGGCCGCTTTAACTATCGGGTCTTCCCCGCCGACGGGGCGGCCCGGCGCTGCTCTTGAACCAGTTTCTCTCAGTCCGCGAGCCCCGCGCCGTCCGGCGGGGCGTCGCCCTCGACCTCGCCGCCGGCCGGTGCCTCGGCGAGGAAGGCCAGCGCCTGCCCGCCCTCGCCGTCCATGATGACCTGGAGCTCCACCTCCCCGGCGACCTCGCGCACGTCAATCACGCGTACCACCCGGGCCAGGTTGCCCGCCTCGGGCAGCAGCTCCTCGAGGAGGTTGGGCGAGCCGGCGAAGAACTTCTCGTTGAAGAGGATCCCGGGCTCGTCGGGGTAGAGGGCCAGGTAGCGGATCTTCGCCTCCACCAGGTCCTGGAAGAAGTGGGTCCCGAAGGAGAGGTCGGGAACGTAGTTCCCCTTCTTGCGCGCCACCTCGATGAGCATGGCCGAGTTGCTGATGTCGGCGTAGGTCACCCGGACGCCGAGGGTGATGTCCCCCCGGCTCCCCCACCGCCCCGGCCCCACCAGAATGAACTGGCGGCGCGGGAGGAGGTGGTTGAGCCGGCTCACCACCTCGCCCACCGCCGCCATCTCCTCGGCGGAGGAGAGTCTGCCATACTCCTCCGGAACCACGTAGACCACGTAGCGCACGCCGGCGACCTGCGCGGTGCTGACGTATTTCCGGGCGGAGAAAAGTTTCCTCTCCTCAGAGATCCATGTGGGGATCGGGACGCGAGCCGAGGCGTCCGCGCGGCTCTGCGGGCGGCACTGGAGGATGTGGAGGTCCTTCCCGTCGTGAGCGAACTCCACGTCCACCGGCATGCCGATGGCCGACTCGATGGTCTTGAGCAGGAGGTTCATCTGGCGGACGAAGTCGCTGTCCTCCAGGAGCCCGGCGAAGGTCACCACCAAGTCGTCGCTTGCGACGTCAAGGAGGCCGCCCAGGGGCTTGTGGAGCATCTCCCCGCTGCAGACCGAGACGATCTTCTCGAGGAGCGGGAAGTCGTCCCCCACCTCGCGGATCACCTCGTGGATGTCGGGGGACTCGAACCGGCCCGTCTCGAGATTGAGGACGTCTATGTACCGCTGGGCGTAGCGTATCACCTGGTCCGGCGTCACGTTCACCCGCAGACCCGGCTGGCCCGGGCTCACCATGGTGGGGAAATCCTCGCCGATGCGGTCCACGGCGCGCGTCCCCAGCCCCGCCACGATGCGCAGGACCCCGTCCTCGCGGCGCAGCCGCGGCGACCAGCGGAACTCGTTCGCGGAGAAGGCCACCCCCGCGAAGGCCGGAAAGTAGTACTTACCCACGCGGGTCCCCACGACCCGCATGATCATGATGCCCATCTCCTCCATGAAGTCCAGCAGGCCGCGCTCGCGCCGGTACTGGATGGGATCGGGCCCGAAGATCGAGGCGTAGACCTCGGCGATGGCGTCCATGAGCGCCTCGAGCCGCTCCTCGCGGCTGCCCTGGTTCACCAGGAAGAGGCTCCGGTACTTGCCCGAGAAAGCCGACCCCTCGCTGTCCTCCAGGAGGCTGGAGGAGCGCACGATGAGCGGGTCCTCGCCCAGGTCGTCGAGGGCCATCCGAAGCTTGTTCACCATCCCCGGCGAGAAAAAGGAGTTCTTGAAGACCTGCTCCATGTAGGGGTAGTTGTGGCGGATCTCCTCCACCGTCTGGTACTTGAAGCTCTGGGTGTCCTCCAGGGAGTTGTAGTGGACGAAGTCGAAGAGGCCGTCGGAGGTGACGAACCAGGCGTGGGGCACCTTGATGTTCTCGAGGAGGGGGTTGCCCCGTCCGTCCTGGCGCAGGATGTGGGAGGCGAGAAAGAGCCCGGCGGCCTTCCCGCCGACGGTGCCGGTCCCCTGCGCGGGCCCCACCACGCGGCGCAGGAGCCGGTCGAAGTCGTGGACCCCCAGGTACTTTTTGGCCACGGCCACGAAGGAGAGCCGGTCCGTGAGGAACCGCCGGGTCAGCGCCACCCGGACGTTCGTGTCGTCCGACGGCGAGAGCGCCGACTCCTCCTCCGTGACCTCCCGGCAGAACCGCTGGACGATCTCGGAGAGCTCGCCGAGGGAGATGTTTTTCTTCTCGGTGGCCAGGGCGAAGAAGCCGAGCTTGTCCTGGCGGACCCACTGCTTGATCAGGAGGGTGATCTCCTCCTCGGGCATCACCGTCGAGGCGAGCTGGACGATCTCCTGGAAGACCCGGCGCGGCACGCCCGAGTCGCGCTTGGGCAGAGGCTGGTTCGGGCCGCGCGCGTCCGTGTCCCGGTCCGCGTAGAAGGCCGGGTCGAACTCGATGACCAGCCCCTGGATGCCGGGGACGCCGAGGTTGGCCAGGTGGTTCATGAGGCGGCGCACGACGCGCTTGTGGAGGGCGCCGTCGGTTTCGTCGAGCAATTCCAGGATGACCTGCCACTCGGGGCGGGGGGGGGCGGGAAGAGCGCGCCGGCCCCTCGGCGGCTTCGCCCTCTCCGCGCGCACCTTCCGGCCCACCTTCTGGGCGACGGTCTTCACCAGCCTCTTCTGCTCGAGCGTGAAGGGATCTTCGCGCTTCCGGCCCTCGGGGCGGACCAGGAAGACCTCCAGGACTCCCGGCGGCGGGTTCCCGTCCCAGAGCGGCTCGGCGCAAGCCCACGGGGTCTCGGCGAACCCGCGGCTCCGAAAGAGCGCGCGCCCCACACGGATCCGCACATGGCAGCTCCTGGCGTCGGGGAAGCCCGCGCGCAGGAGCTCCACCACGCCGCCGAAGCGCTGCTTCGCGCTCTTTCCGGGGGCATCGAGCGCCTCCGCGACGGCGTATAGGCAGTTCAGCTCCCGGAGCCCCTCCCGGTAGACCGGCCTCTGCGACTTCTCGTGGACCTTGGGTCCCGCCATCCGGCGTCCTCTCGCAGGAGCGCCCCCGCTCCGGGAGCCAGTGTATCGGTGCCGCGCCCTCCTGCCAAGGGCGGGCCGCCGGGCGCGAGACAAAACGGCCCGGGGATGCCCCCGGGCCGCGTGAAATTCGCTATGGGCGGCGGTCCGCCGCCGGATCACACCCAGCCGCGCAGCTTGCAGGCCTCCGCGACGCGCTGGATGGCGATCATGTAGGCTGCGTCCCGCGTATAGACCTTCTTCTTGCGGGCGAGCGCCGAGACGGCCTTGAAAGCGTTGGTCATCTTCTGGTCGAGCTTGGCCAGGACCTCCTCCTTTTCCCAGTAGTAGTTGGTGTTGCACTGCACCTGCTCGAAGTAGGAACAGGTCACGCCGCCGGCGTTGCACAAAAAGTCCGGGATGAGGAAGATGCCTTTCTTCTCGATGATGGCGTCCGCCTCTGGGGTCGTGGGGCCGTTGGCGCCCTCGGCGAGAATCTTCACGGAGGCCTTGATCTTGCCGGCGTTGGCGCCCGTCACCATCCCCTCCTGGGCGGCCGGGATGAGGACCGTCACCTCCTGCTCGAGCCACGCGTCGCCGGGGAGCTGCTCCCAGCCGTTCTTCTTGGCCCATTGGCTGGTGTGATTGCTGACCGGTTTGATCGTCGTCGGCTCATGGTCACTTGTGACGTTTTGCGGTTTTTTCTATTTGCCTCAATCCCTTTGGTACGCACTTATTGGTGGCTGTATACGGCGACCATTCTGATCGAGTCGATTACTCTCTT
>JAKAIJ010000009.1:16593-23656 GCA_021814355.1 Acidobacteriota bacterium | reverse complement strand
ACGCGGCGCCTGTGCTGAAGCTGTGGAGGTGGTAGGGTGAGGGTTCACCACCACACACATCATAGCGGCGCGAGTCTCGGGCCGTCTGCTTTGTCAGTCTTCGCGGTGCGGGGCGCTCGAAGTACATCTCAGTACGACTCGGCCCCGCCCCGCTCGACTTCCGCGCATCCGGTCCAATCCGCGCGCCGCGCCATTTTGCGCTGCGCTCCGCGGAGCGCGCAAAATGGCCTTCCTCCTGACATCCGTGCGCGGGCGGCCTTCGCCTGCGGGGCTGTCTCGCCTGTTTCGCAGGCTTGGCCTCCGGGCTTCGCCGCCGAAAGCGAACACTTCCCGGGTGGTCCAGCTTGCTCGCCCTTCCCCGCGCGTCCCGCGCTCGCACCCTCCATCGTGCCTTCGTTCATGGCCTGTCCGTTCATGACGGAAAGAGTTTCAACGTTGGGAATTTGAAACCACGTCAAAGGAGGGTATCATGAAGGCATCCAGTTTTTTTTGTTCGCAGGCAACTTCCTGAGCGTGGAACTTGCTTTGTGCTAATGCCATTCCAAGAGGCCCTTACGGCGGTGTACGAGCATGGAATCAAGCCTCAAGTGGAACTCATGGGCTACGAGTGCAAAAGGGCAGACGAAGTATACTCAACTCAAGGCATACTTGCGGACATCTGGGATTCCATCCAGAAGGCCGAGCTTATCATTGCTGACCTCACGGGTAGAAACCCAAATGTCATGTACGAACTCGGTCTTTGCCACACTTTATGGAAGCATGTCATCTTGATTTCCCAAAACAAGGACGACGTGCCTTTCGACCTGCGCCAATGGCGGGTCATTTGGTACGATTTTACCTTTGCAGGAGCCGCGCGGCTCAAGGAAGAATTGGGACGTGCGATGGAAGCGCTTAAGCAGGAGAAGCAAGAGGAATCACGCATTGTGCCCTTAGCGATTGAAATCCCGGAGCAGGATAGGGGGCAGCCTGCGGTGAAGTGGCATTTCGGAACCATTGATTCCTGGAAAGCCGACAGGCATTTTGGTTTTATCAAATCCGAGGGCGAAGACTTTTGGTATAATAACGAATGCCTGTTCGCTGCCAGCATGCTCCCGATAGAAGGCAAGAGAGTTATTTTTGAGGTGTTGCCCGCCTTGCCTAACGCAAAGAACAGGCGAGCGACGCGTGTGTTCATAAAGGAGACTGCTCTCCGAGGCAAAGTGAGTCACGTAGCCAAGGATAAGGGTTATGCGTTTGCTCGTGTAGAAGGTCAACATGGCGACTCGCATAGCATGTTCCTAGAGACGGGTGGGGACTTTGCAATAGCTGTGGACAGTGAAGTGGAGTTTGTTGTCGGGGAAAACAGAATCGGACCCACTGGCTGTCAAGTCAGACCCATCTCGCCGGAGACAGGAGCTTGAGGGCAACTTATCCCTTGCGGTGCCCACGGCGATAGAAGGCCCTATAGAGTGGACAGCCTCTTCGAAACTGTCCACCATTTCCTTGGTTCGGTTTCTCGGCTTGGTGGACGTGGCTCGGGTCCATAGGAGTTGCTAATGGAAGCAACCAGTTGCTTGATTTGTTTGGACTCGTTTCCAGTAGATAGGGTCAAGGGTGAGGGCGACAGATGTTGGATTGACTGCCCAACATGTGGGAAGTATGGGATTAGTGGCAGGGTTGGGACCCTCCTACATAATCAAGCTAAAGCAGGGTCGTTTGAATTCATTGGTCCACCGGGCTCTCGGAAGAGGGCCAATCTCTCTGCCTACCTCTATGAGAATCCTGAGACTCTGCTCACCACCTCCAATATCGAGCAACTCGCCGCGATTCCCACACCCGGTTTCAGCCAGCGCCGGATCAAACTCCTTCGGGCTATTGAGAAGGAGAGCGAGTCTCTCGGCGATGTGGTCGAGGTAGATGTCAATTCGTGGCGCTCCCGCGCTTGGTGCAAAAGTGCGAATGAAGTCATAACGCTGATCCAATACTTGGAAAAGGAGGAGTTGATTGTCGAGCCCGGGAGTGCGGGCGAGAAGTGTCTTGTTCAACTCCTCCAGAAAGGTTGGCAGCTTCTTGAAAGCCTCGATGCACCTAATCGCGAAAGCCAACAGGGATTTGTCGCGATGTCGTTCAGTCCAGAAATGCTTGCCATCTACGAGTCTCACATCGCCCCAGCGATTCGAGCCGCTGGATACGATTCTCTTCACGTCGGCAAGGTTGAATTCACAGGGGACATCATCGAAGAGATCATGCGGCAGGTGCGCCGCAGCCGGTTCATCGTCGCAGACTTTACGGAGCAAAAACATGGAGTTTACTGGGAGGCAGGCTTCGCTCTCGGGATGGGCTTACCGGTCCTCTGGACTTGCCGCCAGGAGTTTGTCGGCAAGTGCCATTTCGATACAAACCACTTCAATCACATTGTCTGGACGCAACCAGATGAACTGGCAATCGCCCTGACACGAAGAATCGAAGCCATGATCGGGCATGGACCCGTTTGATGAAATATCGGAGGGCGTATGCTCAGAGGATCACGCGGTAGAAGACCTGGCCCTTGCCGGCGCCCTTGGCTTCGTACATGAGGTGGTCGGCGGCTTTGAGGAGGGCCTCCTCGGAAGCCGGCGGCGTCCGGAAGGTCACCACGCCCGCGCTGTAGCCGGCGCCGGGCTCCCATTCCGCCAGGACCGAGTCCAGCGCGCGGCAGACCCGCGCCACGGCGGTGGCGGATTCGCTCTCGTCGGCGTCGGGCAGGAGGAGGGCGAACTCGTCCCCGCCGAGCCGGGCCGCCAGGTCCGCCGCCCGGAGCCCCGAGGAGAGCGCCTCGGCCACCTGCACCAGGAGCCGGTCGCCTTCGGCGTGGCCCCGGCTGTCGTTTACCTGCTTGAAGTCGTCGAGGTCGAGGTAGGCGAGGGAGAGCGGCTCCCCCGTGCGCCGCGTCCGCTCGATTTCGCGCCCGGCGGCCCAGAGGAAGGAGCGCCGGTTGGCCAGCCCCGTCAGGGCGTCCGTGTCCGCCAGCGTCTGGAGGCGGGCGAAGGCCTCGCGCAGGGCGCCGGTCAGGTGGGCCACCACGATGAAGATGGCGGTGACCACGGCCGCGTCCCACTCGGCGACCCAGGGCGAGGAGTAAGAGGACCCCGTCATCAGCTCGGCGATGAGCCACACGCCGCCCGACAGCAGCGCCAGGGCGTACCCAAGGCGCCGCCTCCCGAACCAGGCCACGAAGCCGATGGGTACCAGGTAGAGGAAGATGACGGAGATCTGATAGAACAGGACGTAGTCCAGAAGCCCCACGAGCCCGGTGCCCAGAGCCCCCAGCCCCGCCACGAGCCAGAGGGGCCAGCCGGCCGAGCGCTGCCACCACGGGCCCGCTCCCGCCGTCTTCCGGGCTTTTTCGGTCACGCTCTCTCCGGCGGCGCCGGCGGACGGACGGCGGGAGCGCGGAAGAGGTCTTCCCCGGGTGCGGGGCGATCCTGCGGGGCGGCGCCGGACCGCCCTGTCCCGGGGCGGTCGAAGCCTCGGACGCCGAAGGCGCGAAAAGCCCCGCCCGTGCTCTTTCCGAAGAGGAGGCCGCGGGGGGCCTTCCGCCGGGTCGTCGCGCCCATCCCCTACCCCTTCACGATCTCCAGCACGACCTTGCCCCGTCCGTGGCCGGTTTCCAGGCGCCGGTGGGCCTCCGCCGCCCGTTCGAGCGGAAGGACCGACTCCACCACCGGGTCGAGAAATCCGCGCTCGAGCAGGCGCGCGAGCTGGTCGAGGGTGTCGCGCCGCCGCTGCATAAGGTGGAAGTGGGCCTCCGCGTTCTTGAAGAAGGCCGGCGCCAGCGCCTCGAGGGAGACGCCCCCCATGGCCTCCGGGGCGATCGCCACGACGCAGCCCTGCGGGGCCAGCGCCGTGAAGCTCCGGGCGAAGACCTCTCCGCCCACCGTGTCGAGGACCACGTCCACGCCGCGCCCCTTGGTGGCGTCGCGCACCGCCTCCACGAAGTCGTGGCTACGGTAGTCAATGATGACGTCGGCGCCCAGGTCCTCCAGGTAGTCGTGGTTCTCGGGCCCCGCCGTGGCGTAGACCTCGCACCCCGACCAGGCCGCGAGCTGGATCGCCATGGCCCCCACGCCGCCGGCGGCCCCGTGGACGAGCACCGTCTCCCCGCCCCGCAGGCCCGCCCGGTCGAAGAGCGCCTGCCAGGCGGTCATGCCGCAGAGCGGCACGGAGGCCGCCTCCACGTGGGTGAGGCCGTCGGGCTTGAAGGTCACGATCCCCGCGTCCACCACGTGGTACTCGGCGTAGGCGCCCTGGAAGGCCAGCTCGGGGGAGTAGTAGACCGCGTCCCCGGGGACGAAGTCGGCCACCCCTTCGCCCACCGCCTCCACCACCCCCGAGACGTCGTAGCCGACGATCAGCGGGAACTCGAATTTCATGGGGAGGAGCCCCTTGCGGATCTTGTAGTCCACGGGGTTCGCGGCGCAGGCGTGGACCTTCACGAGGAGCTGGCCCTCCCTGGGCTCTGGCTGCGGGAGCGCCATGGGCTGGAGGGTCTCGGGGCCGCCGAACTGGGTGATGCCGACCGCCTTCATGGGGAGGACCTCCGAGTTTGCAAGCGTAGCATCATTCGCCGCGGGAGGGGAGGGGTCAGGCGAGGTGGCACGCCGCCCGGTGGCCCTCGGAGAGCTCCCGCAGCTCGGGGACCTCCGCCCGGCAGCGGGCCACCGCGAGGGGGCACCGGGTGTGGAACCGGCAGCCCGGCGGCGGATCGGCCGGGGAGGGGATCTCGCCCGAGAGGGGCGCGGGGGCCTTCGGAACCGCGGGGTCGGGATCGGGCGCCGCGGCCAAGAGGGCCCGCGTGTAGGGATGAAGGGGGCGGCCGAAGACCCGCGCCGCGGGGCCCACTTCGCAGAACCGGCCTAGGTACATGACCGCCACCGTGTCGCTCAGGTGCTCCACCACCGGCAGGCCGTGGGCGATGAAGAGGTAGGCCAGCCCGAGCTCGTCGCGGAGGTCCCGCAGGAGGTTGACCACCTGGGCCTGCACCGAGACGTCGAGGGCCGAGACGGGCTCGTCGAGCACCACCAGCTTGGGGTCGAGCGCCAGGGCCCGGGCGATGCAGACGCGCTGGCGCTGTCCGCCCGAGAACTCGTGCGGGTACCTTGCGGCGTCGCGCGGGTCCAGCCCGACCCGGCGCAGGAGGTCGGCCACCCGGGCCTGCCGCGCGGCGCGCCCGCCGGCGCGGTGGATGATCAGGGGCTCCTCCACCGCCGCGCCCACGGTCATCCTCGGGTTGAGGCTCCCGTAGGGGTCCTGGAAGACCACCTGGATGTGGCGCCGTGCCTCGCGCAGCGCCCTCCCCCGCAGGGCGAGGAAGTCCCGGCCGTCGAAGGCGACCTTTCCGGAGGTGGGCTCCTCCAGCCGCAGGATGCAGCGGGCCAGGGTGCTCTTGCCCGAGCCGGACTCGCCCACCACGCTGAAGACCTCTCCGGGAGAGAGGTCGAAGGAGACGTCGTCCACGGCGCGCACCCGCCCCGCGGCGCGGCCGAGGAGCCCCTTCCGGATGGGGAAGTGCTTCGTGAGCGATCGGGCCGAGAGGAGCGGCGGAGCGCTCACGGAGCGCCCCCTCGGTAGAGGATGCAGCGGACCTCACGCCCCTCGCCCACCGCCAGGACCGGCGGCACCGCCGCCGCGCAGGCCTCGGTGAAGCGGGGACAACGGGGACCGAAGGCGCAGCCGGGGGGGACCTCCGCCAGGCGCGGGACGCCGCCGGGGATGGCCTGGAGGCGGCCCTTCGCGCCGCGCCGGGGGACGCTCGCCAGAAGCCCCCGGGTGTAGGGGTGCTTGGGGTCCGTAAGGAGCGCCGCCGCGGGGCCCTGCTCGACGACGCGCCCGCAGTACATCACGTAGACCCGCTCGGCGAAACGGGCCACCACGCCCAGGTCGTGGGTGATGAGCAGGACCGCGAGGCCCATCTCCCGCCGCAGCCGGTCCAGAAGATCCAGGAACTGGGCCTGGAGGGTCACGTCCAGGGCCGTGGTGGGCTCGTCCGCGAGCAGGAGGGCGGGGCGGCAGGCCAGGGCCATGGCGATGCAGACGCGCTGGCGCTGGCCCCCGCTCAGCTCGTGGGGATAGGCGTCCAGGACGCGGTCGGGGTCGGGGAGGTTCACCGAAACCAGCAGGTCGCGGGCCCTCCCGCGGGCCTCCTTCCGGGAGACGCCCTCGTGGGCCAGGACCGCCTCGGCCACCTGGAAGCCCGCGGTGAGGACCGGGTTGAGCGCGGTCATGGGCTCCTGGAACACCATGGCGATGCGCGCGCCGCGGACGGCGCACATCTCTCGCTCGCCGAGCGAGAGCAGGTCGCGCCCCTCGAACGCGACGGTGCCCCCCACCACTCGGCCGGGCGGCGCCACGAGCCTCAGGACCGAGAGGGCCGTGAGGCTCTTGCCGCTCCCCGATTCGCCCACGAGGGCCACCGCCTCGCCGCGGCGGACCTCGAGCGAGACCCCGTCCACGGCTCGCAACGGGCCCGCCGGCGCGGGAAAGGCGGTAACCAGGTCGCGGACCTCCAGCAGCGGCTCCATGGGCGTGAGGATAGCGGAGCCCCGGCGCCCGGTCAACCGGGACGCGGGGACCGGTTCCCTCGCCCCCTTCCCGGCCGCCGGGTTGGCGCAAGGGGCTCCCGGACCCTATATTTCCACCAGGACGAACGGAGCGAACGATGGACGAAGGGACGGTGGAACACCGCCGGTTCCCGAGGCTTTCCTCCGCACACGCGCTCATGGTCGAGCGGTGCGCCGAGCCGCGGGAGGGCGGGTTCGCGCGGGTGCGCGACCTGGGCCTCGGGGGCTGCATGTTCTCCTACCCCGAGCCCCTCTCCGCTGGAAGCCCGCTCCGGCTTCTCATCTCCGCGGAACGGCTGGTCATCCAGGCGGAGGGGCGGGTCGCCTACGTCCACCCGGACCGCCGCGGGGGTTACGACGTGGGGGTGGAGTTCACGAGGGTTCCCCGGAGCCACCGGGAGGTGCTCCGCCGGCTCCTGGAGAGCCTCCCCGTCCACGCTTGAGGCGGTGCGGGTTCAGCGGATCCAGACGGACTTGATGTTGAC
>JAKAIJ010000009.1:9413-16583 GCA_021814355.1 Acidobacteriota bacterium | reverse complement strand
GCGAGCTCCCGGCCGTCGCCCGAGGCCTTGACCCCGCCGAAGGGAAGGCGGGGGTCGCTTTTCACGGGGCCGTTCACGAACACCGCCCCCGACTCCACCCGCGCCGCGAGCGCCCTCCCGACGGCCGGCTTCGCGGTCCAGATGCTCGCCCCCAGGCCGAACCGGGAGCGGTTGGCCAGCTCCACGGCGTGCTCGGCGTCGCGGGCCCGCACGACGGCCCCCACGGGCCCGAAGGTCTCCTCCTCGAAGGCGGGGTTGCCGGGCTCCACGTCCGAGAGGACCGTGGGGGCGTAGTAGCAACCGGGCCTCTCGATCCGGTGGCCGCCCGTGAGCAGGCGCGCCCCCGCCGCCACGGACCTCCGCACCTGGCCGTGGAGCTCCTCGAGGAGGTCCTCTCGGGCCATGGGCCCGAGGTCCGTGGCCTCGTCGAGCGGGTCCCCCACCCTCAGCGCCTCCATGGCCGCCGTGAAGGCCCCCTCGAAGCGCGCCGCCACCGGCTCCTCGACGATGAAGCGCTTGGCGGCGATGCAGGACTGGCCCGCGTTGATGCACCGGGCCTTCGCCGCCTCGACGGCCGCGGCCTCCACCTCCGCATCGCGCAGGACGAGGAAAGGGTCGGACCCGCCGAGCTCGAGGACGGTCTTCTTGAGCAGCGAGCCGGCCAGCGCGGCGACGGCGGCGCCCGCGGGCTCGCTCCCGGTGAGCGTCACGGCGCGGACCGCGGGGTGGCGCACCACGTCGGCCACCGCGGCCGAGCCGACCAGGAGGGTCGTGAAGGCTCCCTGCGGAAACCCCGCCCTGCGGAAGACGGTCTCGATGGCGAGGGCGCAGCCGGGCACGTTGGAGGCGTGCTTGAGCAGCCCCACGTTGCCCGCCATGAGCCCCGGCGCCGCGAACCGGAAGACCTGCCAGAAGGGGAAGTTCCACGGCATGACCGCGAACACCACCCCCAGCGGGTCGAACCGCACGAAGCTCTCGGAGGCGTCCGTGGGGGCCGGCTCCGGCGAGAGGAACCGCTCGGCGTTCTCGGCGTAATACTCGCAGACCCAGGCGCACTTGTCCACCTCGGCCGCGGCCGACGCGAGGGTCTTTCCCATCTCGTCGGTCATGATCCTCGCCCAGGTCCCGCGCTCGTCGCGCAGGACCCGCGCCGCCTCCCTCATCCGTGCGGCGCGGTGGGCAAAGGAGGTCTCGCGCCACTCGAGGAAGGCCCGGTGGGAGAGGTCCACAAGGTTCCGGACCTCGCCGGGGGTGTGCTCCGGGTAGTCCCGGATCGTCTGGCCGGTCGCCGGATTGAGGGCTCTCATGGCTCCACCTCGTGGCGGCGTCCGCCGCCGTTTCGCTTCAGAACAGGGGGCAGCCGGCCTCCGAGGCCAGCCTCCGCGTCAGCGCCTCGTCGCAGGAGGGGTCCACCGCCACGGCCACCACGCACATTTGCTGGGCGGGCACCACCTCGCGCAGGACAGCCCGCAGCTCGGCGACGGTCCCGGGGGCGTACCCCCGGATGCCGAAGCTCTCCGCCAGGGCCGCGAAGTCGGGGTTGGCGAGGTCGGTCCCCACGCTCCCGCCCCGGTGGTCCCGCTGCTTCCACCGGATGAGGCCGTAGCCGCCGTCGTCGAAGACGAGAATGGGAAAGGAGACCCCCGCGCGGGTGGCCGTCTCGATCTCCTGGACGTTCATGAGGAACCCCCCGTCCCCCATGGCGCACACCACGCGCCGGTCCGGGAGGGCGAGCTTGGCGGCCACCCCGCCGGGCAGGGAGACCCCCATGCTCGCGAGGCCGTTGGAGATCAGGACCGTGTTGGGCTCGTAGGCCGGAAAGTTGCGTGCGATCCAGACCTTGTGGCTCCCCACGTCGGAAAGGAGCACGTCCTCGTCCCCCATCACCTCCCGCAGGAGGGCCAGGCACCCCGGAACCGTGAGGGGAGCGCCCTCGGCCGGCGCGTAGAGCGCCAGGTCGTCGAGGATGCGGCGCCGCAGCGGCAGGGCCCAGTTCCCGAACCGCAGCCCCAGCTCGCGCACGCGGCGGTCCAGCGCCCAGAGCGAGCCAGAGACGTCGGCCACCAGCTCCACCTCGGGCTGGTAGTGGCCGTCCACCTCGGCGGGCTCGAAGTCCAGGCTGACGATCCGGGCGCGCCGCGCCTGGTTCCAGATCTTCGGGTCGTACTCGGCGGCGTCGTAGCCCACCGCCAGCACCACGTCGGCGCGGTCGAAGGCGGCCTGCACGTGGTCGCGGGCCACCATGCCCACCGAGAGGAGGCTCCTGGGGTCCCGGGCCGAGACCGCCCCCTTTCCCATGAAGGTGTTGACGACGGGGATGCCCGTGTACTCGACCAGGCGGCGCAGGTGGCTCGACGCCCGCTTCCGGATGGCGCCGTTGCCCGCGAGGATGAGCGGGTGGCGGGCCGAGCGCAGCACCTCCACCGCCGTCTCCAGCGCCTTGTAGTCTGGGGAGGGGCGGCGCACCCTCCGGGGGACGAGGGGCTCCGCGTCGGTCTCCAGCTTGGCCACGTCCTCGGGGAGCTCGAGGTGGGTCGCCCCCGGCTTCTCCATCTCGGCCAGCTTGAAGGCCTTCCGGACCACCTCCGGGATGACGCCGGGCCGGGAGATGGAGGTGTTCCACTTGACCAGGGGCCGCAGCATCCCCACGACGTCAATCGCCTGGTGGCTCTCCTTGTGGAGGCGCTCCACGCCCCCCTGCCCGGTGAGCGCCACGAGGGGCGCCTTGTCGAGGTGCGCGTCGGCGATCCCCGTCACCAGGTTGGTGGCGCCGGGGCCGAGGGTGGAGAGGCAGACCCCCGCCCGGCCCGTGAGGCGCCCCCAGATGTCCGCCATGAAGGCGGCCCCCTGCTCGTGGCGGCAGGAGACGAAGCGGACGGAGGACCCCCGCAGGGAGAACAGGAGGTCCTCGTTCTCCTCCCCCGGAAGCCCGAAGATGACGCGCACTCCCTCCGCTTCGAGACAGCGCACGAGGAGGTCCGAGGCCTTCATGCCACCCCTTTCCGCGCACCGGGCCCTATTTCCGGATAGGCCCTTAGGCGCCACGACCCCCCCCATGGTAGCGCGGTCTCCGCCGCGCGGCGAGGGCCGCCGGGGAACGCACGGCTCCGCGCCCTGGCAGACCGCGGGCCGGGAACGGGCCGCGGCTTCGCGGGGTTATACTGATCAAGTTGGAGGAGGCCGACGCAATGAAGGTCAAGCGCGCCGGAAAGTACGGGTTCTGCTCCGGGGTCCGCGTGGCCGACATCAAGGTCAAGCGCTTCGCCGGAAAGGGCGGCCGCGGCGCCATCCTCGGCCAGGTGGTTCACAACGAACGGGTGGTGGAGGAGATGGAGCGGCTGGGCGTGCGGACGGTCCACGCCCTCGAAGAGGTGCGGGAGCCCGTGGTGGTCTTCTCCGCCCATGGCGTGCCCCCCTCCTTCCACGACCGCGCCAAGAGCTTGGGGCTCGAGATCCTCGACACCACCTGCAAGTTCGTGTACGACATCCACAAGGAGTCCCGGAAGGCGCTGGCGGCCGGCGCCCACCTCGTGTTCATCGGCGACCCGAACCACCGCGAGGTGCTCGGCTACACCCACGACCTGGACCCCGCCTGCTACCACATCGTCCACTCGGCGGAGCAGGCGCGGGCGGTGGACTGGTCGGTCTACCCCAGCGTGAAGATCTTCTACCAGACCACCCTCAACGCCGAGGAGTACGAGGAGGTGGCCCGCGTCGTGGAGCGGGCCAACCCCGACACCAGCCGCGCGGACACCATCTGCTACGCCACCAAGGAGAACCAGGAGGCGGCCCGCCTGCTGGCGGAGGACCCGGAGGTCGAGCGCATCCTGGTCATCGGAGGAAAGCACTCGGCCAACACCCGCCACCTGAACGAGATCTGCTCCCGCTACAAGCCGAGCCGGCTCATCCAGGGGGCCGAGGACCTGGACGCCGCCTGGCTGCGCGGGGTCCGCTGCGTGGGCCTCACCGCCGGAGCCTCCACCCCCGACTACGTGGTGGAGGAGGTCGAGAGGCGTCTGCTGGAGCTAGCAGGCTGTTGAAAAACTCCCGTAGGTCGCGTTGCCAGCGCCACGGCTCCGGATGCAAGGCGTCGCGACGCCGGCGACGCCGCGGAGTCGCTCAGCCGAGGTCCGTCACCCTCTCCGCCCGCTGGGCCATGGCCCGGATCATCCCCGAGAAGATGACGCGGTGGATGGGGTAGAGGGCGTACCAGTAGAGCAGCCCCCAGAGCCCCTTGGGCTCGAAGAAGGCGGTCTGCTTCAGAAGGACCCGGTCCACCCCGTGCGGCAGCACCTCGAACTGAAGCCAGGCCAGGCCCGGCAGGCGCATCTCCGCGCGCAGCCGTACCAACCGGGGCGGCTCCCAGGCCTCCACCCGCCAGAAGTCGAGCGGGTCCCCCACCCGGAGCTCCGACGGGTGACGGCGGCCGCGCCGGAAGCCCACCCCGCCCGCCGCCCGGTCGAGGGCCCCCCGCAGCCGCCAGCTCCAGTTCCAGAAATACCAGCCCTGCTCCCCCCCGATGCGCGCGGCCACGCCGAAGGTCTTGTCCGCGGTGGCCGCCACGAGCCGCTGGCGGACCTCCATGTTCATCCCCTCGGCCGTGGTGAGGGTGACGGGGGGCGGCAGCTCCCGCGGAGTGGAGGAGAAGGCCCCCGTCCAGACGGTCTCCACCTCGTGCCGCTCGACGCGGTCCAGCGCGAGCCTCAGGGATTCCACGTAGCTCAGGGGGACGATGGGGAAGATCTCCCGCGCGCTGTGGTCGCGGCAGATGGTCTCGTTGCGCAGCCCCTCGATGAGGAGCAGGGCGATGGTGGAGGGGATGGGGGTGAAGAGGCTCACCCAGTAGGAGGAGGCGCGCAGCGTCGGAAGCGGGAAGGAGATGATCCGCCGCTTGAGGCCGCGCTCCTGCGCGTAGATGGCCATCATCTCCTGGTAGGAGAGGACGTCCTGTCCGCCGATCTCCAGCACCCTGCCCAGCGAGCGCGGCTCCTCCAGGCAGGCGACGAGGTACTGCAGGACGTTGCGGATGCCGATGGGCTGGCACTTGGTCCGCAGCCAGAGCGGGGCGACGATGACGGGGATGCGCTCCGTCAGGTAGCGGATCATCTCGAAGGAGATGCTCCCAGACCCGACGATGACCGAGGCTCGGAACTCGGTCACGGGGACGGGCCCCTCGCGCAGGATCGCCCCGGTCTCCTGGCGGCTTCGGAGGTGCGGCGAGAGGGTCGCCCCGGGGTGCGCCAGCCCGCCGAGGTAAACGATGCGGCTGATCCCCGCGCGGGCGGCGGCGTCCCGGAAGTTGGCGGCGCCGATGCGGTCCCGCGTCGCGAAGTCGGCCTCGCCGGAGGCCATGGAGTGGACAAGGTAGTAGGCGTCGGTGATCCCGCGCATGGCGCCGTGCAGGGTCCGCGGGTCGAGGACGTCCCCCCGGACCACCTCCACGCCCTCCCACCCACGGTTCGCGACGCGGCTCGGATCCCGCACGAAACAGCGGAGCCGGTACCCCTCCACCAGGAGACGCGGCACGAGGCGGCCGCCCACGTAGCCGGTGGCACCGGTCACCAGGACGAACCGGTCTTTGCGGGGGACCGCCGCGAGGGCCTCCCCGCCGACGCGGGTCTCCGTGCTCCCATGCATGGAAAAGAGTGTACCGTGGAGGCCCACGCCCCACCAAGGGACCGCCACCGGGGAGCAGCGTCGCCAGCGAGGGGGGCATTCTACGGCCTCCGGAGACCGTTCTTTCGGCGTTTGACTTTTGCCGGCGGGCCGCTATAATGCTGGTTCGGTTCGGGCCGACGGGCCGTTAACTCAGTCGGTAGAGTATCTCCCTTTTAAGGAGAGAGTCACTGGTTCGAGTCCAGTACGGCCCACCACCCTGCGCGTCCCCATCGTCTAGCCCGGCCTAGGACACCGGCCTTTCACGCCGGCGACGGGGGTTCGAATCCCCCTGGGGACGCCATTCAAAACCTCCCACAGAGGACAATCTTGCAACGGACTCCCTCCCAGAGGGATTCGAAGGGCGGGGTGCCCGTAGCTTTCGAGACGAGGCGCCAACTGCTTGGCGACGAGTCGTAGAAAGCCAGGGCGGGGCCTCGCCCCGGGAATCCTAGGTGGCCGTGAAACGCAGCGCCCTCCGCGGCGCGAGGCTTCCGGCCGCCTTGGATTCGAATCCCCCTGGGGACGCCAATCTTCAGGACACCCCACATCGGACAACCCGCGAAGAATGCCACTCAACGGTATCCGCCCCCGGGGAATTCGAAGCCCGAGTGCGCGCTCGCGACCGAGGAGGAAGCGAGGGCAAGCCGCGGCCCTGCGGAGGTGACCTCGGGCCGGGAACGCTAGGGCGGCGTGCAACACAGCGGCCGGGCTACGGGACCCGGCGCGGGTCTCTCGCCTCGCTTCGCAACGCTGTGGATGCTCCCTCTTCGGTCGCGTCCTCGCGGCGGGGCTACGGCGTATCCCGCCCTTCTCGTCCCCGGCAAAGCCGTTTTTTGCAGGATTCCTTCGCGGGTAGCCCAATTTGGTGGGTCGCCGGGGACTCGAACCCCGAACCAACGGATTAAGAGTCCGCTGCTCTACCGATTGAGCTAGCGACCCGCCGATTAGTATAGCGGAAAAGGGGCGGAGCGTCAACGGTCTCCGGGCCTGGAACGCGCGTCCGGAGGGCGTTTTCGGCCGGTGGGGGTGGAGGAAAATCTCCCGCGCTCGAAGGGTCACTGGGCGCGGGCAGTAGACCCTACGGGCAGCCGCCGCAGGCGTCGCCTTCGGTCCCCCAGAGCTTCGTCTTGAGCCGGAGCGCCGTCATGGCGAACCCCCGGCGGGAGAGATACTCCTCCACGGCGGCCTTGCTCCCGCCCATCTGGCAGCAGATCTTGAGGGCCAGCCGACGGAAGTCCGCCACGTCGGCCAGGTATCCCTTGGGCAGGCGCTCGCTCTCGCCGGCGAGGGAGCCGGCGAAGGTGGGGTCCAGGTCCCGCGCGTAGCGGAGGAAGAGGTCCCGGTCCGGGTCCACGTAGGTTTCGGCGCCCGCCTCCGCGAGCAGGTCGGCCATGTCCTTCTCGTCGCGCTCGTGGGCGTAGGTCCAGGCGGTCCAGCCGCGGGAATCCTTGGCTGCCGCCTCGGCTTTCCGGCCCAGCAGGGCCCGGACGCTGGTGAAGTCGCAGGCGCCCG
>JAKAIJ010000009.1:0-9403 GCA_021814355.1 Acidobacteriota bacterium | reverse complement strand
TGCGTCCCGCCTTTGCCGCCAGCAGGATCGGGGCGCCCTCCCGGCAGGGCTTGTCGAGGGCCGCTCCCCCGTCGGCGAGGAGCTCCAGCATGGCGAGCTTGCCGCTCGCCGCGGCGGTGCAGACCGCGCCCGCCGCCACGGGCTCCATCCCCGCCCGCAGGAAGAGTTTTACCGCCCCGGCGTTCTCCTCCTTCACCGCGCGGCAGAACTCCTCCGGGGTGAAGTCGTACCCCTTGGCTTTGAGCATGCCCCGGGCGGAGAGCGAACACCCCACCAACACCGCGAGTCCCAGCACGAACACCGCCGCCGCGCCCCGCCTCATGGCTGCCTCCCGGTCGCAGGTACAGTTTTCATCTTACCCCTTGCCGCGTGCCGCGCTCAAGAGCGCCCGGGCGTGGTCCCGCGCCGTGGCCGTGACCTTCGCCCCCGCCACCATCCTCGCCAGCTCCTCGACGCGCTCCGCGTCGGGCAGGGCCGCGGCCCGCACGGTCGTGCGCCCGCCGGCGGACCGCTTCTCCACCCGGATGTGGCGGTCGGCGAAGGCGGCGATCTGGGGAAGATGGGTGATGCAGAGCACCTGGCGGGCGGCGGAGAGCATGGCGAGCCGCCGTCCCACGGCCTCCGCGGGGCTTCCGCCGATGCCGGCGTCCACCTCGTCGAAGATGACCGTGGCCGGCCCGCCCGCGAGACGGGAGGCGGTGAGGAGTGCCAGCATAGTCCGGCTAAGCTCGCCGCCGGAGGCGATCCGGGCGAGGGGCTTGAGCGGCTCTCCGGGGTTCGCGGAGAAGGCGAAGGCCACCTCCTCCAGCCCGGTGGGGCGAGCGGCCTCGGGGCCCTCCGCCGTGAGGGGCTTCAGCTCGACGGCGAAGCGCGCCTTGTCCAGGGCCAGGGGGCGCAGCTCGCGCTCCACCGCCTCGGCGAGGGACCGGGCCGCGAGTCTCCGCGCCTCCCCGAGGGTCCGCGCGGCCTCCCGCCAGCGGGCAAAACCCGCCTCCACGCGGCGGCGCACCTCTTCCTCGCCGGCGCCCCTCCCCGTGAGGCGCCGGTGCTCGGCCTCGAGGGACTCCCGCAGGGCCAGCACCTCGTCCAGGGTGGGGCCGTACTTGCGCCGGAGCCGCTCCAGCCCCGCGAGGCGCTCCTCCGCGCGCTCGAGGGCCTGCGGGTCGAAGGTGGCGGTGGCCGCCGTGCGCGCGGCCTCCGCGGCGATGGTGGCGAGGATGGAAGCCGCCTGGTCGAGGTCCCGGCCGTATGCCTCCCAGCCGGGGTCGAAGCGCGCCAGTTCCCCGATCCGCTTGCGGGCTCCGGCGAGGGCCGCTGCGGCGCCCTCCTCCGGGTCCCCCAGAGCCTCCGCCACCGCCCCGGCGTTCTCGGCGAGGGCCCCGGCGTGCTGGAGCCGCGAACGGACGGCGCGCAGCTCCTCCTCCTCCCCCGCCCGCGGTCCCACCCGGTCAATCTCCTCCCGCTGGAACCGGACGGCGTCCAGCCGCCGCTCGCGCTCGGCGGCGGAGCGCTGGAGGTCCCGCAGGGCGGCGAGGTCCTCCGCGAGCGCGGCGTGGGCCTCCGCCGTCCGCGCGGCCGGGCCGGCCACCTCCTCGAGGGAGTCCAGGAGGCGCCGGTGGGACTCCTCCTCCAGGAGCGCTTGGCCTTGATGCTGTCCGTGGATCTCCACCAGCAGGGCGCCGAGCGTCTTGAGCTGGCCGAGCGAAACGGCGTCCCCGTTCACCGTGGCGGCGCTGCGCCCCGCCCGGCTGAGCCGCCTCCGGACGACTACCTCGCCGGCGGCGGCCACCCCCCAGGAGGCGAGTAGCTCGTGGACCGGGTTCTCTTGGACCTCGAAGAGCGCCTCCACCGTCGCCTCCTCGGCGCCGGAGCGAACCATTTCGCTCTCGGCGCGGCGCCCGGTCACCAGCCCCACGGCCTCTACGAGGATGGACTTGCCCGCGCCGGTCTCGCCCGTGAGCAGGCAGAGTCCCGGCGCGAGCTCCAGCTCGAGTGACTCAACGAGGGCAAACTCCCGCAGGCGTAGGAACCTAAGCATGGCCGCGGGGCGGCGCGCAGACGAGGGCCGACAACGAAGATGCCCGGCCCGGCGGCAACCCGGAGGGCCGCCGCGCCCTGGGCGGTTCGCTGCGCTGCGGCTCATCCCAGTGCGCGGGCGGCGCGCCTGAGTTCCCCCGGTGGTCTGGTCCCTTCATCGCCGCTGGCCTCCGTCGCGACCATGCCTTTATTTCCCGGGTAGGCCCTTAGAACCAGCAGGGGGCGTAGCACGCGGGCTGGTTGGTGATCCTGGTGACCCCCGTCCCGTCGGCCCGCATGATGTAGATCCCGTGCTGGCCGTCGCGGCTGCTGGCGAAGGCGAGGTACCTCCCGTCGGGAGACCAGCTGGGGGCCTCGTTGTCGCCCTCGCCGTGGGTGAGCATCGTCAGCCGGTTGCTCGCCAGGTCCAGGACGGCGATGTTGAACCGCCCGTCCACCATGGTCGTGTACGCGATGCGGTCCCCCTTGGGCGACCAGACGGGCTGGTCGCACCGCTTGGAGTCCTCGGGGGAGAGGCGCCGGACGTTGGCGCCGTCCCGGTCCATGACGAAGATCTGCGGGGAGCCGGAGCGGTCCGAGGTGAAGGCCAGGTGGAGGCCGTCGGGCGACCAGGTGGGGGCCGTGTCAATGGCGTAGGAGAAGGTGAGGCGGGTAAGGTTCTTGCCGTCCACGCCGATGGTCCAGATGTCCGGGTTCCCCGACCGCGACGTGCAGAAGGCCACCGTGCGGCCGTCCGGGGAGAACTTGGGCGAGGCGTTGAGCCCCTCCCCCTCGCCGTAGAGCTTCACCCGCTTGCCCGCCCGGTCGAGGAGGAAGAGCTCCTGGCGGTCCTTGAGGATGGAGGTGAAGACGATGCGGTCGCCCTTGGGGCTCACGTCCGGCGTCACGTTCAGGATGCCGAGCGCCGTGAGCCGCAGGAGCCCCCGCCCGTCGTAGTCGCAGAGGAAGATGTCCTGGGTCTGCCCCACCTGGGAGGTGAAGAGGATCTGGCTCGTGGGGAACTTGCCCGCCCCGAAGAGGTAGTCAAGGACCACCGCGGCGAGGTTGTGGGCCAGCACCCGCGGGTCGCCCGCGGGACCCTTGATGCGCTTGCCCGTGACCATCTCCTTGCGCTTGACGTCCAGGAGGCGCGACTCGAGGGTGAGCCCCCCCTCCGAGACGAAGAGGGTCGTGAGCAGCAGGTAGTCCGCCCTCATCCCCTCCCAGGCGGCGAAGTCCACCTTCGCCTCGTTCAGGTTCATCCCGGACCAGAGCTGGGGGTCCACGAGCGTGAAGTAGCCGGAGAAGAGGAGGTCCGCGTCCACCGTGGCGGTGACCTCCTCGGCCTGGGCCGAGGCCGCGGCGTCCGACTTGCAGGGCGGCGTGGCGATGGCTAGGCGGGTGAAGCCGCTCTCGGTGATGGTCCCCGAGATCTGCTGCGGGGCGGCCGGGGGCGCGGCGGAGGGCGGCGCGCCCGCCGCGGGGGGCGTCTCCTGGGCCGCACCAAGCGCCGAGACGGCGGCCAGCGCGGCCGCGAGGACGGCGCGTCCGAGCGCAAAGGACGGGGTCATCGTTCGCCGGTCCGTCATGCGAGCCTCCCTCCCAACAGCTCCTTCACCAGCTCCGCCTTGGGGGACGGGATCACCGCCCAGGCGACCAGCAGGCCGCGCTCCCCCAAGAGCAGCTTCCCGGCCTCCACCGCGGAGCGCACCGCCGAGACGCGGCCGGTCACCACCGCGAAGGCCTTGCCCCCGAGGGCCATGGCGATGCGGATCTCCACCAGGCGGACCTCGGCCGTTTTCACCGCGGCGTCCGCCGCCTCGATGAGGGTCGCCACGTTGAACCCCTCGATCACGCCCAGCGCCTCTACCCCCTCCACCACCGCCGACTGGGCGATGGCCGGGAAGACCTCCTCGTGCAGGTTGGGGATGAGGACCGCGTCGGCGACGCACTCCCGCCCCGCCTCCTGCCCCGCGCGCAGGGACGATTCGCAGGCCGCCACGTCCCCGCCCACGAGGACCATGTACTTCCCTGAGCAGATCGAGCGGCTGATCAGAAGATCCACATCCGCGGCCTTGAGCATGAGGTCCGTGGCCTCGATGCCCCGCGCGATGGAGGTCAGCTCCAGGAGGCCGATGGCGTTCCGGGGGGGCTTTTCGCTCATGCTACCTCCACGACGACGGCGTCGCGCCCGACCCGGGCGACGGTGCCGTCCAGGGGCGTAAAGATGCGGCTCCCGAGGGCGCCCTCGGGGATCTCGCCGACGAGCTGCCCGGCGCGCACCCGCTGCCCCTTCTCCACTACCGCCGCCGCCGGGGCGCCGAGGTGCTGGGAGAGGGGAAGGGTGAGCCGGCGCGGCGCCACCGCCACCTCGGCGTAGCGGTGGGGGCTCAGGTAGGGCTCGAGCCCGAGCCGCCGCACCAGGAGGGCCGTGGGGGTTCGGCGGTAGGAATACATGGGCGCCGGCTCCGCGTCGGCCTTGAGGGGGCGCACCCCGCGCTCGCGCAGGGCCCGCTTGCTCTCCACCATGACCCGGAAGGGGTCCAGGTCCTCCGGGCAGGCGTAGAGGGTGCACAGCGCGCACTCGCAGCAGTAGAGCGCCGATTGTTGCCAGGCCTGGGCCGCGTCGGGGGAGAGGGTCAGCGAGATCATGGCCTTGTGCGGCTTCACGTCGTGGCCTAGGAGGTCCCGCGGGCAGAGGTCCGAGCAGCGCATGCACTGGTCGCAGGAGTAGGCGATCTTGTGGACCGACTGGGTGGAGCGGGCCTTGCGGGCGAGCAGAGAGTGGTCCTCGGGCAGGACCAGGATGCCCGCGCAGGTCTTGGTGACGGGGCGCTCCAGGTCGGTCTCCACGCTCCCCATCATGGGTCCGCCCACGACGAACCCCATGCCGTCGAGGGGCGCCCCGGCGGCCCTCAGGACGTCTCGGTACGAGGCTCCGACGGGCGCCCTGAAGGTGATCGTCTCGGGGACCGCCCCCGAGACTGTGACGAACTTCTCGGTCACGGGCTTTTCGAGCCCCAGGTTCAGGAGGGTCTCCACGTTGCAGCAGACCACGCCCACGTCCGGCGGGATCCCCGCCCGCGGCACGGCGCGCCCGGTGAGGTCATAGACGAGGATGAACTCGTCGCCCGAGGGGTAGGTGTCGCGTAGCGGCCGCACCTCCATCCCGTCGGGAAGCTCGTCGCGCATCCTCTCGATGAGCCGGACGTGTTTCTCCTTCACTCCCACGAGGACCCGGGAGGCGCCCACGGCCTGCGCCGCGAGCTGCGCCCCTTCGACGAAGGGATCGAGAAAGTTCTCGAGGATCTCCTGGTCCTTGTAGAGGAGGGGCTCGCACTCGGCGGCGTTCACGACCAGGGTGTCGGCCTCGGCCCGGAGCTTCACGTGGGTGGGGAAGCCCGCGCCCCCCGCTCCTACCACCCCGTTGTCCCGCGCGATGCGGACCGCGTCCGGCATGAGGCCTCCCGGCGTTCACGGTAGCAGGAGCGCGGCGGCGAGGCAAGGGCGGGAGCCGCCGGAACGCCGGGGCCCGCCCAAAGGCGGTCCCGCGGAGAAAAACCGCGCGAGGGAACTACCCGCAACGTGGCGGGGTTAGTTCAATCGTCGTATTTCTGACTCGCCACGCTACTTGCCCCTGGACTTTCCCGCCGGTGCCTTTGCTTTGCCGGACCCCTTTCCGGGGGCGTCGGGGCGGCCATGCTTCTGGCGGTAGAGGCTCGAGGACCAGCGGGTGAAAGTCTCCCCGGCCACGAGGGCGGAGATTACCTCGTCGGCGGGCTTGCCAGACGCCTTCAGGAGGGTTTGGAGGTCCACCAAGGCGATGTACTCCACGTCGTCCACCAGGAAGGAGCGGTCCCCTCTCCCCTTGGGGTGGTTCCGCCAGAACCCGTAGGCCTTGCCGTAGGGGGGACCGTAGTCCCTGGCGACCGTCGGCATGATCTGGTCCAAGGGAACGTCGTACTTGGCGGCCACGTCGGCCCACTTCCTCCCCGAGCTGCGCGCGGTCCAGATCTCCGCCGGGGCGACCCCCGCCTGGCTGGCGAGGAAGACCGCTACGCGGAAATCCTCCGGGGTGAGCCGGGGCTCCACGGCGAGCCGGTTGGCGTCGGCCACGGGAATTCGCCAGGTCTCGAGGGTCAGGTAGAGGGCCGCCTGCGTGTCGTCGGTCATGTCCGGAGGCTGGGAGAAATCGGCCACGGGGAGCTTGGCCCCGGCGGCCAGCGCCGCGAACAGGAGCACGGCCAGAATGGCATGACGCGCGGCACCCCGCACCAGGGACTCCCCTCTTATCCGGCCACGAACTCGGCGATGTAGAGCTTGGCCCCCTCGGAGATATCGGTGAACCCCAAGCCGTATCCCGTCTGGGCCTTGCGGACCACCATGGCCTCGGCCTGGATCTCCTTGACCATCTTCTGCAGCGGGAGGGTGAAGAAGAGCCGGAGGGTCTCGCCCACCCACAGGGGGGTATCGGCCACGAGGAAGCAGCCCGAGACGGAGATGTCCGAGAGCCGCGCCTCCTGATGCTCCTGGCCCCGGCTGAAGCGGCAGGCGGCGTCCACGGTGCGCCGCTCGTCCTTGCGGAACTTGAGTCCCACGTACTTGAGGATCGTGGCGATGAACCGCTCCTCGTCCACGGGCTTGCTGACGAACTCCTGCGCCCCGGCGGCCAGCGCCTCCTCCTTCCGGGTCGTGGAAGAGAAGATGACGATGGGAATGGAGGAGAGATCCTTGTTGGCCTTCAGGATGCGGGTGGCTTCGATGCCGTTCAACTCGGGCATCTCGATGTCCAGGATGATCAGGTCCGGCTTCTCGTTCTGGGCCACCTTGATGGCCTCCAGCCCGGTGGCGGCGGTGAGGATCTGGCACTCGGCCCGGCGCAGGAAGGCCTTCTCCAGGTCCAGGAACGACTTCATGTCATCCACGATCAGGAGCTTCATCGCATCCCCTCCAAAGACTTTTAGTGTACGCCGCAAACCCGCCCTGTCAATGCGCGCCGCGCGATCAAGGAGCGGGCTCAAAATCGAGGGGGCCGAGGGCGCTCTCGGCCCGGGACCTCGTGTCGTCGGAGTCAATCTGGAAGCAGACCGCCTGGGGCCGGGGAACCTCGTTCAGACCGAAGGCCTTCTTGAAGTCCTCGGCGACGTTCCGGCTCTCGGACTGCCAGGAGTCGAGCGGGTCGGTCTCGTTGCGCAGGACGAAGACCTTGGTCTTCTCGTTCTTGGGCGAGGTGTAGAAGGTCCCCTTGGGCGGCTTGGTCTCCCAGGTGTACCCGACGATACGGCTGTCCCACCGCGCCGTGAGGCCCGTGCCGGGAAAGAAGACGTAGACCGCCGCGGTCTGGTCGTCGGTCTCGTTTCTACGCCCGTCCCCGCCCTTCGCAAGGGCGAGCGCCTTCCAGGACCAGGCGAGGACGGGCATTCGGGACAGGTCCACCGCATCGGCCTTGTGGACGAAAGCCCAGGAGGAGGAGGCGCAGGTAAGCTTCACGAAGTCCATCCCCGCCTCCTGGAGGAAGTTCACCTCCACCGTCCCCCTCCACTTCTTGATCTTCCAGCTGTCGTAGAAGGAGCGGGGGGAGGAGAAGGTCTCGAAGGGGAATCGCCCCGCCGTTCCTCCCCTCAGGGTGAGGGGGAGCACGGCCAGAAGTCCGAGCCAGAGGGCGGTCGTCCGTCTCACAGGGCCTCCTCCGCCGCCGCGCCCCTCCGGGTCCGCGGCGCATGAGCGGTCATTGTACACCCGCGCCGTCCCTCCTGTGGTACGCTGGGCGGCACGCGGGAGGCGGAATGGCGGGGGAGACTGCGGCGAGGCCCGCGTGGGAGTTCCCGGGGGCCTTCTGGATCGCCAACGGCGCCGAGCTCTTCGAGCGGGCGGCCTACTACGGCACCTTCATCGCCCTGGCGCTCTACCTCTCGGACGTGGTGGGCTTCACCGACGTGGAGGCGGGTTGGATCGGCGCCGGCTTCGCCGCGCTCATCTACCTGCTCCCCTTCGTCTCGGGCGCGCTGGCCGACCGCACCGGCTTCCGCACCGCCCTGATCTCGGCCTTCTCCCTGCTCGCCTTGGGGTACGCCTCACTGGGGCTTTTCCCCAGTAAGCCTGCGGTCCTTCTCGCCCTGGTCTGCGTGGCCGCCGGCGGCTCCATCGTGAAGCCCGTGATCACGGGCACCGTCTCCCGGTCGAGCGACGAGGCAAGCCGGGCGCGGGCCTTCTCCATCTTCTATATGATCGTGAACATCGGCTCTTTCACGGGCAAGACCATCGCAAAACCGGTGCGGGTGACGCTGGGGCTGGAGTACGTGCCGCTCTACTCGGCGGGGGCCGCGCTCCTGGCGCTGCTGCTGGTGCTCCTCGTCTACCACCCGAAGGAGTCCCCCGAGGCCCCTCGCAGCGCCGCCGAGGCGCTCCGGGGGATGTGGGCCGCCGTGCGCAACCTCCGCTTTCTCGCGCTGATCCTCATCACCGCGGGGTTCTGGGCCATCCAGGGCCAGCTCTACGCCTCCATGCCCAAGTACGTCATCCGCCTCATCGGCGCCGATGCGAGCCCCGAGTGGTACGCCAACGTGAACCCCCTCGTGGTGGTCTGCTGCGTCGTGCCGCTCACGGCACTGGCCAAGAGGCTCGCCCCCGTGACCTCCATCGCCATTTCCCTCGCCCTCGTCCCCTTCTCGGCGCTCCTCATGGCCGCTTCGGGGCTTTTCCACCGCCCCTTCGACCTCCTCGGCCACGCCGTGCACCCCATCACCGCCCTGATGGTCGCGGGCATCGCCCTCCAGGGGCTGGCGGAGTGCTTCCTGAGCCCCCGCTACCTCGAATTCGCCTCGCTCCAGGCGCCCAGGGGCAAGGAGGGGCTCTACCTGGGATACTCCCACCTGAACACCTTCTTCGCGTGGTCCTTCGGCTTCGTCTCCTCGGGCTACCTGCTGGACGCCTTCTGCCCCGACCCGAAGAAGCTCTCCGCCGCGGGCCTGAGCCCGGCCCAGGTGCAGGCGGCCTACGCCCATGCGCCCTACCTCTGGCTCTTCTTCTTCGGCGTGGGGGTGGCGGCGCTCCTGGCACTGCTGGTCTTCCAGGCGGTGACGCGGCGGCTGGACCGGCGGGGCCGTACCAACTTGCCGTCATTCGTAGAGCATTAGCATTCGGCTGGAGGGCGCTTTGCACCTTGCGGGGCTCACGGCCGCCTCGTCGAAGGATTTGGGCTCGGGTCTGCCTTTGAAGAATCCTTCTCCGAGCCGGCCTCGCGAGCCCCGGCCCTTCGGGCGCTCCAGCCTCCTCACTATTCTTGCCGCCTCCCCCCACCTACCTCATCGCGCCGCGAGTCTCGGGCCTCCTGCTGCGTCACGCTTCGCGGGTTGAGGCGCTCGACGTACATCCCAGTACGACTCGG
>JAKAIJ010000192.1 GCA_021814355.1 Acidobacteriota bacterium | reverse complement strand
CGCTTGCGCATGCCCCCGGAGAGGTCCGACGGCGCGAGCGCCTCGCTCCCGCGCAGTCCCACGAGGGCCAGCTTCTCGGCCACGCGCCTCTCCACCTCCTCCTCCCCGCAGACGCGGTGCTCCCGGGGCGGGAAGGCCACGTTGTCGAAGACGCTCATGGAGTCGAAGAGGGCCCCCCACTGGAAGAGGTACGAGATCTTCCGGCGCACGGCGAGCCACTCGGCCTCCGCGAAGCCGCTCACGGGCCGCCCCTCCACGAGGACGCCCCCCAAGTCGGGGTCCACGAGGCCGATGGTCGTCTTCAGAAGGACCGACTTGCCGGTGCCGGAGCCGCCCAGGATGACCAGGGTCTCTCCGGCCTCCACCGCCAGGTCCACCCCCCGGAGGACCTCCTTCGGCCCGAAGGCCTTGCAGACGCCGCGGTACTCCAGAAAGGGCGCCATCTTAGGGCCTATCCGTAAATAGGGCGCGGCCGCGCGCGTGGCGCCTCCCGAGCAGGGCGAGGCGGCCGACCGAAGGCAGGCTTTGGGCTTGCCGCCTGTCGAGGGCGGCCAACAAAGCCCTGCGACGGGAGCCGCCCGCGCCCGGAGGGACGGGGCCATCCGCGCGCCTGGCTGCGTCAGCTCGCTCGTCCGATGCCTCCAACATCACCCTTCGCTCGCTTCCTTGCCATCCATCGCGGTTGGCCTCCGTCGCGGCCATGCCTTATTTTACGGATAAGCCCTTAGAAGACCAGGAAGAACTTCGTGAGGAAGAAGTTCGAGATCAGGATGACGATGGAGCAGAGGACGACGGTCCAGGTGGTGGCGCGGCCCACGCCGTCGGCGCCCCCCTCCGTCCGAAGGCCGTTGTGGCAGCCGATCAGGACGGTGAGCGCGGCGAAGACCAGGGTCTTGCCGAGGCCCGAGACGATGTCGGGGTACTTGAGAAGGCGGAACGCGTGGGTCATGTAGAAGCGGCCGCCGATGCCGAGCTGGACCGTGGAGATGACCCATCCGCCCAGGACGCCCATGGCGTCGGCGATGAGCACGAGCAGGGGGAGCATGACGACGAAGGCCACGAACCGGGGAACCACGAGCTTCCGGACCGGGCTCGCCCCCAGGGCGCGCAGGGCGTCCACCTGTTCGGTCACCTTCATGGAGCCGATCTCGGCCGTGATCCCGGCCCCCACCCGGCCGCCCACCATGAGGGAGATCAGCACGGGGGCCAGCTCGCGCACCATCGAGAGGGTCACCACTTCGCCCACGTAGAGCTTCGCCCCGAAGGCCTGGAGGGCGTAGGCGGTCTGGAGGGCCAGGACCATGCCGATGAAGAGGGCCGTGATGAGGACGATGGAGAGGGACTGGACTCCCAGCAGCTCCATCTGGTAGGCGATCAGTCCCCACTCCCAGGGGGCGGTCATGGCGCGCGCGGTCTGCCCCGCCAGGAGCGCCATTCCCCCCAGGTACGCCAGGCCGCGCCGGGCGCGCGTGAAGCGGAGCTCCATCCGGCCGTACCTCCCGCGAAAGGGTAGCGTTTCGCCGCCTCCCGGTCAAGGCGGGCGGGCCTTCTTGCGAGGGGCGCCCTCTGCTATACTCTCCGCCCGGAGGCCCTATTGAAGAAGGGCAAGCCCGCCCCGGAGACCGCTCCGGAGGCCTTCCTCCAAACCCTCGACGGCCTGGGCGTCGGTTACTACCGCAGCGACGCCTCGGGAACCTTCGTGCAGATCAACGAGGCGGGGGCCGCCATGCTCGGGTACGCGTCCGAGGAGGTGGCCGGCCGGGTCACCACCTTCGACACCAACGTGAGCGCCGACGGGCGCGAGGTCCTTCGGCGCCAGGCCGAGGCTGAGGGGGCCGTCCACTCCTTCGTCTCGCCCACGCGGCGCAAGGACGGGACGGTCTTCTACGCCGAGTGGAGCGTCCGCCGCCGGCCCGGTCCGGGCGGCGGGACCTCGGGCTACGAGGGAGTCTTCCGCGACGTGAGCGACCAGGTGGCGCAGGTGCGGCGCCAGCAGGAGCTGCTCGACCGGGTGGGGCGCGCCAACGACCACCTCCAGACCTTCGCCCACATCCAGGAGGACCTCCTCTCCGCCCTCGGCCACGACCTCAAGACCCCCGCCGGCATCGTCATCGGCTTCTGCGAGCTCCTCCTGCGCGGCCGCTACGGGGAGTTCAAGTCCGAGCAAGAGAGGCCGCTGAGGGCCATCCACCGCAACACGGCCCAGCTCGCCGAGATGCTGGAGCTCCTCTTGGACTTCTCGCGGTTCCTTAAGAGGCTCCCGCCCTCCGCCGCGGAGCCTCGCCCCGTGGAGCCGGTTCTCTCCCGCGTCCTGGACCGGCTCAGCCGCGAGGCCCGGGCCCGGCGCGTGCGGCTCTCCGCACCGTCCCTCGACGGCTCGGCCCTCGCCGCCGCCAGCCCCGAGGTGCTCGAGCCGCTCCTGGAGCACCTCGTGCGCAACGCCGTCCTCCTGGCGAAGGAGGGACGCGAGGTGGGACTCCGGCTGGAGGCGGGGGCCGGGAAGAGCCACCTGACGGTCACGATCCCGGAGCAGCAGGAGGAGCACCCCCCGGTGAACCGCCTCCTGGGGGGCTTCTACGTTCTACCCCTCCCGCCTTCCGGCTCCACCGAGCACGAGACCTACCGCCTGGGGCTGGCGGCGGCGCGGTACCTGGTCACCCTGGCCCACGGGCAGCTCACCGCGCGCTCCCTCGGAGAGGAGGGCGTGGAGATCGCGCTGGCGCTTCCGGCCTCACACTCCTGAAACCCAGCGGACATCTGTTCGGAGCATCCGGCCGGAGGGCACCTTGCCGCACTAAAGCGCCGCCTCTTCGATGGTGTTCTTGCGGGTCTTGGCGCGGTAGAGCGCCTGGTCCACCTTCCGCAGGACGTCCTCCACCGGGACCGCCTTGAGGGTTCCGTCGGACCAGAGCGTGCCCAGGCTGACGGTGGTGCGCGCGATCCGGCCGCCCACGGCGAACTCGAGGCCCGCCACCGCCTCCCGCACCCGCACCGCCACCTGCAGGGTCTGCTCGCCGGTAGCCCCCGGGAGCAGGATGGCGAACTCGTCCCCGCCGTAGCGGCACGGCACGTCGCTGCCGCGGCAGAGCCCCATGAGCCGCCGGCCGAGGGCCTCTAGGTACTGGTCCCCCACCACGTGGCCGTGGCGGTCGTTCACGGCCTTGAAGTCGTCGCAGTCCATGAAGATGAGGCCAAAGGACTCGCCGTCCGCGAGGCAGGTCTGGAGGCGCTCCTCGAAGTAGCTCTTGTTGTAGAGCCTGGTGAGGAAGTCCTCCGTGGCCCGGCGGTAGAGGCGGGCCCCGGCCACGGCGGTCACCACCTGCTGGCAGACCGCCAGGAAAAGCTCCTTCTCGAACGGCTTGTAGGCGTGGGCCTGGAGGCTCTGCACCGAGAGCACGCCGATGGTCCGGCCCTTGTTCGCGAGGGGGGCCATCATCAGGGAGCGGATGGGGTGCCGGTCGTCGCCCACGCGGCGCACCATCGTGTTCCAGGGCGCCTCGTGGGGCGCGTCCCCCGTGAAGATCGCCTGGCCGGTGCGCATGACGTGGCCCGTGAGTCCCTGGTTCAGGTCCGCGGAGCCGAGCTGGAGGACCTTGTCCTGCTCCACGGCCCGGGCGTACTCCACCCGGCCCGTGCGCTCGTCCAGCAGGGCCAGAAAGAAGGTGTCCGCGGAGAAGAGCCCCCGGCAAACCTGCTCCACCGCGTCGAGGACCTCGCGCTGGTCCAGGCTCTGGTGCAGCGAGGCGCTTCCCTCGTTGAGCCTCTGCAGGAGCGAGAGCTGCGAGGTGAGGACCTTCCGGGAGACGGTGGCCCGGTGGAGCGCCACGAGGGCCACGAGGATAACCGGGAGCGCCAGGAGGATGGGCGCCACCCCCAGGTGGGGATAGACCATCGCGAAGCCGATGCCCGAGAGCATGGAGAGCGCGTGCAAGGCCCCGTCGAGCGCGGTCTCGGGGATGAACCGGCGCAGAAAGCCTTTTCCCTCGCGCAAGAGGTCTATGGGGGCCCAGAGGAGGTTGTTCACCACCGTGAAGGCGGCCCAGAAGAGGACGAGGGCGCCGATGTTCTGGCGGGAGAGGAGCTCGAGCGGCGCCCCGCCGCCGGCCCAGGCGTAGGCGGCGCAGGCGGCCATGAGGGAAAGGCCCAGGACAAAGAGGTTGCCTGTCTTGCGCACGATGAACTCGACGTCGAGGTCGGCGGGGTTCTCCCAGCTCTTCTGGACGATGCTGAGCACGGTGGTGGTGGCCAGGGCCACCATGGCGGAACCCTGGTCGAAGCAAAGGAAGGCCCACAGATAGACCCCAAGCTCGAGGGAGAGGTAGGACTCGGCGAAAATGGAGAGCCCCTGGCTGGTGGCCACCCAGGCGAGCAGGCCCAGCACGAAGACCCCCTCCACCGGTCGGCCCGGGGGGCTCCAGACCAGGGCGCCGGCGGCGAGGGGAACCGCCAGGAGGCCGAAGAGGACGCGGAAGGCGCGGATACCCCGGTTCGGTTCCCGGAAAGTCCAGAACGCCCCGCTCGCCATAGACATCCTTTAGCGGGGATTTTACCTCCAGGCGGAGCGGGGGCGCAAGGAGAAGGTCAGCCCCCAAACTCGTGGAGAGCCATCAGGCCGCCCGAAGCCACAATCCCTTCGCGGAATTTTGGGTCAGACCAGGACGACCCGGATGGGGCCAAAGGTCTCCTCTTGGAAGAGGAGCACGGCCCGCTGCTTGACCAACTCGAGCAGGCCCAGGAAGGTCACCACGACCTCGATGCGGCTGGCGCCCCCGTCGAAAAGCTCGGCGAAGAGAAGCGACCCGTGGTCGGCGAGGCGGTCCAGGATGTGGTTCATCCGGGAGGTGAGGCTGATCTCCTGGGCGTAGATGAGGCGCTCCTTGCGGTCCGCCGCCCTCTTGAGCACCTCCTGGAGGGCGGCCACCAGGTCGTAGACGTCCACGTCGAGCGCCAGGAGGTCCGTCCCGACGAGCTCCTCCGGGGGCGCCAGCGGGCGCTCGTACTGCGCGGCGGCCACCGTTTCCCGTTCCTCGAGGAGCCTGGAGACCTCCTTGAACCTTTGGTACTCCAGCAGCTTCTCCACCAGCGGCTGGCGCGGGTCCTCCAGCTCGGCGCCGCCCTCCGCCTCGGCCGCCGGCCTGGGGAGGAGCATCCGGCTCTTGATGTGGACCAGCGTGGCGGCCATCAGGATGAAGTC
>JAKAIJ010000191.1 GCA_021814355.1 Acidobacteriota bacterium | reverse complement strand
ATGAGGACGGTGACGTTGTCCTCGCCGCCGGAGCGGTTGGCGCTCTCGATCAGGCTCTGACAGGCGGGCTCCAGCTCCTTCGTCGCGGCGAGGACGCCGGCGATGGTGGCGTCCTCCACCATGGTGTTAAGGCCGTCGGTGCACAGAAGGACGAGGTCGCCGGCCATGAGCGGGATCTCCGCCACGTCCGCGGTGGCCTCCCCCTTGGTTCCGAGCGCCTTGGTGATGACGTTGCGGAAGGGGGGGCGCTGGGCCTCGTTCTGGGAGAGGAACCCCATGCGGACCTGCTCGTTCACCCAGGAGTGGTCGGAGGTGATCGGCTGCAGGCCGCCGCCGCGGTAGAGGTAGGCGCGGCTGTCGCCCACGTGGGAGAGGATGAGCCGGTCCTGGTGGACGAGGGCGGCCACCACGGTGGTGCCCATCCCCCGTGACTCCGAGTGCTGGGCGGAGTACTCCTGGATCTTCTCGTTCGCCACCGAGATGGCGGTCTTGAGCTTGTTGCCGTGGAAGGAGATGCGCTCGTCGTAGGCGTAGGGCCAGGTGCTCTCCTCGTCCAGGCGCGTGCCGGCCATGAACTCCACGATCTGGGAGACCGCGAGCTGGGAGGCCACCTCGCCGCAGGAGTGCCCGCCCATCCCGTCCGCGACGATGTAGAGCCCGAGGTCGGGCCGTAGGACGAAGGAGTCCTCGTTGTTGGTGCGTTTCATCCCCACGTGGGAGAGCGCCGCGGCCGAGTACCGGCTCATGGCTTCTTGCCGAAGAGAGAGAACTTGCCCCCCTTGGGACTGGAGTCCCCGCCGCCGGCGCACTCGGCGAGGAGGTCCCGGATCTCGTCGCTCGTGGGACAGTCCACCGCCGCCTTGTCGAGGATCTTGGTGGCGCGGATAGACTGGCCCATGGCGATGAGCAGACGGCAGTACTCCACCACGTAGGCGGCGTTGTAGGGCTCGAGCCCGATGGCCCTCTCCACGGCTTCGGCCCCCTGGCTGCGCCACTTGGGGTTGCGCATCTTCACGATGCCGCCGTAGAAGAGGGCGGCGGAGTGGTCGGGCTGGACCCGCAGGACCATGTCGAAGAGGCTTACGGCCTGGCTGAGCTCCCCCGCTTTGTAGCGCGCCATTCCCTGCTGGAAGAACTCCTTCGCCTGCTCTTGGGAACTCTTGACGTGCGTCGCGCTGCCGCCGGGCAGGAGCGTCTTGTCGTACTCCTCCCGCTTGCGGGCGTTATAGAGGGTGTTGAAGGCCTCGGTGATGTCCTTGAGGAGGACCTCGGCGGCCGCCTTCTCGGCGGGCTCCTTGAACTTGTCGGGGTGGTGCTGGCGCACCAACTCCCGGAAGGCCTCCAGGACCGCGGTGTGCGAAGCCGCCTTTTCGATGCCGAGGATCTCGTAGAAGGTCTTGTCCATCGCCCTCACTATAGCCTAAGGTCCCGGCGGGGCGCAACCGCGCCTTAGTGCTTCTTGAACTCCGTCTTCTTGGGCGCGTGGCGCACCTCGTAGAGCTTCTTGGCCTCGCGCCGCACGAGATCGGAGACGTTCTTGTCCTTCTGGAGGTTCTTCAGGTCGAAATCGTTCAGCCGGTTGACCAGGGGCACGGCCACGCCCGGCGGGGTCTTCGGGTTGGTGGCCAGCCCCTTCACCACCCCGTAGCGCTTCATCCAGTCCTGGTTGCGGGCGATCTTCCGCATCAGCTCCTCGGGGAGGTTGCGCATTTTGGCGATGGTCTCGGTCTCGCCGTCGGTGATCTTGGGCGAGTCGAGCACCGCCTCCTGGACCACCTTGTTGCTGTCCCGGATGAGGAGGGTGCGCGCCTCCTTGTTCCCCTTTTGCGCGAGGGAGACCTTGTCCGGCACGCTCATGGTCAAAAGCTGCTGGTAGAGGGTCTTGACCTGGTCCTCGGAAAGCTCCTGGTCGCTCTGGGCGAGGGCCAGCACCTTCGCGCCCTCGCCGGCCTCCGCCGGCACCGCGGGAGCCTCTTCGGCGGGGGCGGCCTCCGCCGCGGGAGCGGCGGGAGCCGGGGCTTCCACCGTGAAGGCGCCGCCCGCGTGGCCGATCTTCAGCCCGAACTTGGTCTCCAGGATCTCCGGGATCTGGGAGTGCTCCCGGAAAAACTGCTCGGCCATGTCGAAGAGACGGCGCACCTGGGTGAAAGTGATGGCGGGGTTGTTGAGCATCGCCACCACGAGGGGCGGGTGGGCGAGCATCCGGTTCTGGGCGTCGAGGAGGCGGTCCAGGAGGGCCGGCTGGGCCGATTCCGCCAGCCGGACCATGGCCTCATCAGGGAGGGAGCGGTTCGCCACGAGGACCTCGGCCAGGTCTGGCGTCTTCGCCAGCACCCGGACGGCGAAGTCGAAGAACTCGGGGCGGAAGTCGCCCTCGGGCAGGAGCTGGAGCCACTCGTCGTGGTCCACGGAAGAGAGGCTCTCGCGGCAGGCGATGCGGACCTCCGGATCCTCGTCGTTCCGCAGGCAGGCCCAGAGCTCGATCTGGTCCTCGCGGGGGATGGGGAGGAGCCCCTTGGCGGCGGTGGCGCGCACGCCAACGGGGACTTCGCCCGACAGGATCCTTTCGACGACGGGGTGGCTCATCCGTCCCCCCCGCCAAGTTCCAGCGCCTTCACCACGGTCCCCTGCCCTCCCGCGAGGGGGATCTCCTTCCCCCGGTAGGTTACCCGCACCGCCGCCGCGTCCCCCACCGTCAGCCGGAAGGAGCGCCCCGCGAAGGCGAGTCGCTCGCCCGCCGCCAGCTCCCGGTAGACTAGCCGCTTCGGCCCGGCGGTCAGCTCCACCCAGCACGGGGAGCGCGCCTCCAGGACGAGGTCCTCGCCGGGCGCGGAAGCCGCGGCGGGGGGGGGAACCGGCGCGGGTTGGGCGGGCGTCGCTTCCGGCGCCGGCGCGCCCGCGATGGGGGCGGGGGCGGCCTCCGGGACGGGAGGATACTTCAGGACGGGGGGCGCCTCCACTCCCCCGGGGGGAACGGCGTGCCGCTCCCGGACCGCCAGGTAGGCGACGACGGCCCCGCCGGCGAGGATGGCGCCGGCGAGCCCCAGGGCGGTGAGCTTGGAGCGGAATCCGCCCGAGGCCGCCCCGGGCGCCGCGGCGGCCGGCGGGGAGGACTGCGGGGCCCCGAGCTCCGCCTCGAGGGCCGCGAGCCAGGGGGTGGGGTCCGCGCGAAGGTGCTGCGCCACCGCCTTGAGGTAGCCGGCGACAAAGATCGGGGAGGGCATCTCCTCCCAGCGCTCGGCCTCCATGGCCTCCAGGAAGACCCGGCGGATCTTCGTGGCGCGCGAAAGCTCGTCCAGCCCCACGCCGAGGGCTTCGCGCTCCTTGCGGAGCCGGGCCCCGAGCCCCTGCGGCGGCTTCATCGCGCGCCCTCCAGCCGCGTGTGGATCATGCGCCGCACGGCCGGCGGGACCTTGGGGTCGTTGAGCAGGGAGCGCAGGTCCTGGGCGCTGAGGTGGGCGATGAAGGGCACCGCCACGCCCAGGGGCGTGCTGGCGTTGCGGAGCATGGCCACCCTCACCTCGCGGCGGGTGGACCAGCGCGGGTCCCGCGAGACCGCCTCGAGGATGGGGGCGGGGGTCCGGCTCTGGTTCACGATGAAGAGGACGTCCTCCTCGACGAGGCGGGAGTTCTCGAGCAGCGCGGCGATGACCCGCGCGTCCTTCTCGAGTCGGAGGGTCTTGAGTATCTGTCCGCCCGCGAGGCGCCCCAGCGCCACCTTCTCCCCCACCGCCATGGCGGGGAGCCGGGAGGTCAGGACGCCCTCCGCGAGGTGGCGGACCTCCGCGGCGAGCCTGAAGTTGAGAATCACCAGGTTGAGATCGCGCCAGAAGAGGAACTTCACCAGGTTCATGGCCTCGGCCAGCGGGGTGGCGGGGTGGTTCACGAGGTAGAACTGGACCCGGGGGGAGCGGGCCCAGCGCCCGTGGGCCACCGCCCGCAGGAGGTCGCCGGGGAGGTCGTTGCGCTCGAGCGCCTTGAGAATGTGCTTCTCGTCCGCGGCGGGGTGGGCGAAGAGGTCCGGGAGCTCGTCGGCGCGGAGGCCCGGCAGGGCTGCCCATAGCTCGTCCGATGTGGCGTCCGCGCGCAGCATGCGCCGACCTCCCCGCGCGGCCATTCTAGTGCCGGGGGCGCCGGGCGGCAAGGGCGGGCGAGGACGCAGGCTGTTGAGAAACCCGCCTGGCCTACGAGAGCTTTTCATGCCAATTTGACATCCGTCCTGGAGGAATCGCCTTCCGGAGCTTCGCTTCGGAAGGCGGCGTTCCGCGCGGATCGGGTAGGGGCTCCGGCCCCCGGAGGATCTCTGGCGCGACGCCCGCCCTCGGGGATGCAATGCAAGGCACGGCGAGGAAGGCGATGCGTGCCGAACGGTGCATCGGCGACGAGCCGCAACGCAGCAGGGCGCCCCGCGGGCGGCGTCCCTCCGGGTTGGCGCGGGGCCGGGCGGCTTCTTTGTTGGCCCGGCTCTCCGTGTGTTTGGGTTCACACGCCTTCGCCGGGCCGCCTCGAATCCGCTCCGGCCGCGCGGCCAACGCGCCGAGAGCTCTTCGGGGGCCGGAACCCGCAATGCAAGGAACGCGAGCGGGCGAGGCCGAGTCGTACTGGGATGTACGTCGAGCGCCTCAGCCCGCGACGCGTGACGCAGCAGGAGGTCTTCGGGTTCCGGTCCCCCAAGGATCTCTCGCGCGACGCCCCCCCCGGGGATGCGATGCAAGGCGCGGCGAGGAAGGCGATGCGTGCCGGACGGTGCATCGGCGACGAGCCGCAACGCAGCAGGGCGCCCCGCGGGCGGCGTCCCTCCGGGTTGGCGCGGGGCCGGGCGGCTTCTTTGTTGGCCCGGCTCTCCGTGTGTTTGGGTTCACACGCCTTCGCCGGGCCGCCGCGAATCCGCTCCGGCCGCGCAGCCAACGCGCTGAGAGCCCTTGGGGGGCCGGAGCCCAAAACTCGCGGCGCGATGAGGTAGGTGGGGGGGCAGCAAAAATTTTAGAAGGCTGGAGCACCCGAAGGGCCGGGGCTCGCAAGACTGGCTCGGAGAAGGATTCCCCAGCGGCAAGCCCGAGCCCAAATCCTTCGACGAGATGGCCGCGAGTCCCGGAAGGTGCGAAGCACCCTCCAGCCGAATGCTCTACGAATGACGGCAATTTGGTATCAGCAGTCGGCCAGGGCCCGCACCAGGACTTCGCGGCGGCCGCGGGGCAGAAAGGCCG
>JAKAIJ010000190.1 GCA_021814355.1 Acidobacteriota bacterium | reverse complement strand
CGAGTACGAGACGGCCTTCTTCGACAAAGGCCCCAAGTTCCTCCACTACGACCCGTCGGTGCTCCTGCTCAACAACATCGAGATGGACCACCTGGACAACTTCCGGGACCTCGCCCACCTAGAGACGGCGTTCCTGCGGCTCTTCGACGCGGTGAGACCCGAGGGGATCATTCTGGCGGGGACCGAGTCGGAACCGGTGGAGCGGCTGCTGCGGTTCGCGGGCCGGAAGGTGGAATCCTTCGGCCTCGCGGGAGGAGAGAGCTGGTCCGCCGCGGCGGTGGCCTACACGACCGAGGGGACGACGTTCCATCTTCTCCACCAAGGGCGGGACCGAGGCGCCTTCCAAAGCCCCCTCTACGGCGCCCACAACCTGCGCAACGCCGTGGGGGCACTGGCGGCGTGCCTGGCGGCGGGAGCCGAGCTCGAAGCGCTGCGCGCGGCCCTCCCCGGCTTCTCGGGGGTGAAGCGGCGCCAGGAGGTGGTTTACCGCGCGGGGGGGATCACCGTGCTCGACGACTTCGCCCACCACCCCACCGCCATCGCCGAAACCCTGAAGGCCTTCCACCAGCGCTTCCGGCCCGAGCGGCTGGTGGCCTGTTTCGAGCCCCGCTCCTACACGTGCCAGACCGACCTCCACCAGCAGACCCTGCCCCCCGCCTTCTCGAGCGCCGACGCGGTGGTGCTGGGTCCCCTCCAGGCGTCGGTGAAGATCCCCGCCCCCCGGCGGCTCGACCTCGGGCGCGTGGCCGCCGCCCTCGAGGGGATGGGCAAGCGGGTCCGCGTGGTGGACTCCTACGAGGGTTGCCTGGAAGCGGTCCTTCCGGAGGCGTCCCCGGGGGCGCTGGTGGCGTTTCTCTCGTCGGGCGCCTTCGGCGGGACGCCCCGGCGGCTGGCCGAGCGGCTCCAGGCGCGGGGTTGAGGAGGGCGGATGCAGGTCGCCTGCGCGAAGTGCGCCGCGAAGATCGAGCTCCTGCGGGACGACCCGTTCCTCTCCTGCGCCTACTGCGGCTCCACGCTCTACCTCGACCGCGCCCACACCTTCCTGCGCTTCGACCTTCCGCCCAACGTCTCGGAGACGCGGGCGAAGGACCTCTTCGCGCAGGAGCTCCGGCGGCGGGAGGTGGCCCCCCAGCCGGTGCGCTCGGTCCAGAAGCTGCTGCTCCCGTTCTGGGCGGTCCGCGGGGCCGGCACCACGACGACGACGGCCGCCTTCTCGCCCGAGCCGGCGCCGCTCGCGGGCTACCGGCTCCCGCCCTCCGGAGCCGTGCCCGTGGAGGGCGACGCGGCCGCGGGGGGATTCGAGCCGGTGGCCTGCTCCGAGACGGCCACGTCGCGGTGGGGGGAGTCGGGGACGCCCGCGGGGCTCGCCCTCCACAACGTCCCCTTCTTCCGGCTGGTCTATGGCGCGGCAGCCGGGCACGGCTACGAAGCCTGGGTGGACGGCGTGACCGGCGCGGTCTTTCTCGGAGAAACCCCTCCCGCGCTGGCGCTCGCGATCGGCCGCCGCTCCATGCGGGTTCTCCTGGGGCTCTGCGGGCTCTTCGCCCTTGAGGCGCTCCTCATTCCCCACGCGGGGTTGAGCCTCCTGGCGGTGGCGGCCACGGCCGCGGTTGCCTATCCCTTCCTGCGGCACCGTCTGGCCGCCGAGGGGCTCCCGTGAAGTCCCCGCGCGCCCTGGGCTGCCCGAAGTGCGGGGGCACGCTCGCGCCGCCCCTGGCGGAGCGCCGCCTCTCGTGCGGGTTCTGCGGCCAGGCGCTCTACTACGCCGCGGAGGAGTTTCTGCCCACCCTGGCCCTGGAGCCCGAGGTCTCCGAGGCCGCGGTGCGGGCCCGCGTGCTCCGGCTCTTCAAGAGTCCCTACCTGCCGAGGGACCTTGCCTCGCGGGCGCTCCTCCTCCAGTCCCGCCGGAGCTTTCTGCCCTTCTACCTGCTCACGGGGAAGCGCGGCGGGGTGCTGACCGCCGGCAGGGAGCGGATCGTGCGCCGCTGGCGGCCCGACCTCGAACACTCGGCCGACATGGGCGGGCCGGCCGCGCGCGCCTACCGGACCTCCAAGGTGGACACGGTCTGGGAGGAGGACGCCCGGGTGGTGCTGGGGGACTTCTTCTACGTCTACCCGGCGTCGGCCTTCGAGGGGTTCGACCTCCCGGAGGAGGCGGTGCGCGGCAAGATCGTGTCGCGGCTGGAGAGGGCCCGACCCGCCGCTCCGGCGGACCTGGCGCGCGGGGCCGAAGTGGTGGACCCGGACCTTCCGCTTTCCCTCGTCGTCGAGAAGGGCGTGGCGAGCTGCGAGGGGACCGGGGGGCTGAAGATGCTAGACCTGCACCCGGCGGTGGTCTACGTCCCGGTGCAGGTTCTCACCTTCCGGTACGGCAAGGAGCTCTTCCGCCTCGTGGTGGAGGAGCTGGAGGGGCAGCCCCTCTCGGGACAGTTGCCCTTCCGGCGCGACTGGGGGTACCTCCTGGGGCTCCCCGTGGTGGCGCTCCTCGGCTACCTCGCGGGGCTCTTCCTGAGGGGGCTGGGGGTCGTGCCCGCCGCCGAGGCCGTGAGGCTCCTCTTCGCGCCCCCCATCCTGCTCATGGTCGGATTTTTTCTGCTGGTCGCGACGGGGCTCGTGAGCGCCGCCCTCGGCGTCGCCTGGGACCTCGTGCGCAAGCCCTACGTGGCGCGGATCACTCCCGCGGGGCTGCGGCTCGAGCTGGCCGGCGAGTCGCCCCCGAGCCCTCTCCAGCCGGTCATTGACACGGTATTCGGCATTCTCAAGAGCCTTTTTGAGCCCCGCCGGGAGGAGGAGCCCTCGTGAGCGGGGAGCTCCTGCGGCTCCTCGCGTGCCCACGCTGCCAGGGCGAACTGGACGGGGAGGGCTCTTCGCGCGTCTACACCTGCGCGGCCTGCCGCACGGCGCGGTTCATGCCGGCCCCCGAAAAGGCGTTCCCCCTCGTCTACCTGGAGGCGGCGGTCCCCTCCGAGGGCCGCAGGACCCTCTACGCCCCCTTCTGGCGGCTCGAGGGCCGGGCCTCCTGGCGCTGCGAGGAGGGTTCGAAGGCGGGGGCGTACCGGGCCATGACCCCGCTGGGGTCGCTCTATTTCCCGGCCTTCTGGAACCCCAAGGCCCCCTACCATGAAAACCTCACCCAGGCCTACGCCCTGCTCCCCGAGCCGCCCCGGGAAGCGGAGGCGGGCGCCGGCCCCATTCTGCCGGGCGTGGTGGACCCCGCCAACCTCGCCCGGATGGCCTGCCTCACCTGGCTCGGCTACCTGGACCGGGTCCAGGACGTCACCGGTGTGGAGCTCCGGTTCGAGGCCTCCTCGGTGGCCTACGCCGCGGTGCCCTTCTTCCGGGGACCCAAGCTCTGGGTGGACGGCGTCCTCGGCCACACCTTCCCGGACGCCTACTTCTTCGGGCTCCGGTGACTTGCGGAACAGATCGCCGAAATGTCGGCTGACGCGGCACGCCTGCGTTCCCCGCGGGGCGTAGCGGGCCCCTCGCTCTCGAACGACGGGCGCCGGCGCGGAGTCCGCCTCGAACGCGGCCCATAGAAACGAAGAAAAACCAGGTCGCGCAAAGACGCGGAGAACGCAAAGGAAAGCGCTGCTTTTCTGAAAGAAGGTCTTTCTTGGCGCCCTTTGCGCCTTGGCTTGAGATCGCTTTTTGATCTTCCGTGGCGCGCTCTCGTCTCTTTCTGAAGGAGGGAGGGGGATGAAGACCCCGCACGGCTTCGCGACCTTCGCGGTCCCGATGCTTTTCAAGGCGGTCCTGCTGGCGGCCCGATGGGCGGGAGGGCGGAGGAGACGGGCCATCGAGGCGCTGGCGCGCAGGAACGGCGAGGACAAGGAACGCGAGATTCTTCTCCTTCGGGACAAGGTCAGCCGCCTTGAGGCGCTGGTTGGCCTCCTCCAACGGCAGATCGCCAAAGGCCCCCGCCGTCCGAGGTACACGCTGCACGAGCGTCTCTGCGTCCTCTGGCATCTCGAATATTTTCAGGTCCCCAGGCGGAGGGTGCACGAATACTTCGGCATCGCCCGCTCGACCCTCTACCGGTGGCTGCACCTTGAGGAGTCGCTGGAGCCTTTGCCGCGAAAGGCCGCGAACCGGACCTCTGCCGCCCTGACCGCCCTGGTCTGGGAGATCGCCAGAGCCAACCCCGCCTGGGGACGCTTCCGCATCGCGGGACAGCTCGCGCTGCTCAAGGTCTTTCTCTCCGCGTCCACGGTACGAAACGTCCTTCTCCGGCCCCATGCGGAGCGGCCCAAGGCGCCGGACGGGGCCGCCGCGCCCGCCTTTTCCGGCCAGGCGTGTAAGACGCAGCGTCCGATACCGGCCCGGTACCCGAACCACGTCTGGAGCGTGGACCTCACGACGGTTGCGCGGTGGGGTCTTTGGCCAACCTATGTTCTCGTGGCCATTGACCACTTCTCCCGCAGGATCGTCGCCGTGAAACCGCTCGAAGGGCCCAACCCCGCATGGGTCATCGGGACGTTGGAAGAGGCCTTCGACCATTACGGTGCGCCCAAACACCTCATCACCGACCGAGGCGTCCAGTTCACCAGCGGCGCATTCAGAGAATTCCTCGAACGATTCGCCGTCAAGCCTCGCTTCGGTGCCGTCGGCAAACACGGCTCCATCGCCGTCACCGAGCGCGCCATCCAAACGCTCAAGTACGAATGGCTTCGGCGCGTCCCTCTCCTGAAGGGCTTCGACCACCTCGAAACGCTCTCTGCCGACTTCGCCCTCTGGTACAACCGCTTCAGGCCCCATATGGCTCTCGGCGGGCGTCGTCCCGGCGACCTATACCACCCCCGCCCCTTCTGCCCCCCGAAGCGCGCGGACAAGAGCGTACCCGCCGGCATCCGCAGGCATGTCTTCAAAGCAACCCGCACCACCGCCTATTCTCTCGAAGAGAGCGCTTGAGTTTTTAACAACGCTCCAAGGAGGTGGTCGCAATAGTGTTCCGGGGCAAAGCGGAGCTTCGCTTCCCAAGCCCCCTTTGTTCAAGGGCCTACCACTTACCACTACCACCTCCACACCACCGCCATGGTGGTTTTTCTTTTCTTGATGTATTCGTTCGGCGTTTCTGAGGAACGGATTCGGCAGGGCACCGGGCGCGAGGCCGTTGCGTGACGTTGGCGAAGCCAGCGGCAGGGGGTGCGCCGGGCGGGCGGGGACAAGAGCGGGAACACCGTTCTCATTTGCCCTCGCTCTTGGAGCCGCCGCCCGCGCACAACCCG
>JAKAIJ010000008.1 GCA_021814355.1 Acidobacteriota bacterium | reverse complement strand
GGCAGGCGGGCTACCTGAGGGGAACCGGCCGGGCCGAGCTCGCCGCTCTCGCCGAGGAGCATAAGCACCTCCTGGGCCCCGACCCCGAGGTTCTTGCAGACCCCGCCCGGTACTTCGACCAGGTGGTCGAGATTGACCTCTCCGCGCTCGAGCCCCACGTGGTGGGTCCCCACACGCCCGACCTGGCCCGCACCCTCGGCGAGCTCAAGGCTGCCGTCCCCAAGGAGGGCTACCCCGACAACCTCACCTTCGCCCTGGTGGGCTCCTGCACCAACTCCTCCTACGAGGACATGGGGCGCGCCGCCGAGGTGGCCCGCCAGGCCTCGGCCCGCGGCCTCAAGACCGCCGTCCCCCTGGTGGTGAGCCCCGGCAGCGAGCGGGTGCGCGCCACCATCGCGCGCGACGGCCAGATGGCCGCCCTCGAGGCGGTGGGGGCCACGCTCCTTTCCAACTCCTGCGGACCCTGCATCGGCCAGTGGAGGCGCGACGACGTGAAGATGGGGGAGAAGAACTCCATCATCTCCTCCTTCAACCGGAACTTCCCCAAGCGCAACGACGGCAACGCCGCCACGGCTTCCTTCATCGCGAGCCCCGAGGTCGTGGTGGCCTACGCCCTCTTCGGCCGCCTCGGCGTGGACCCCACGAAAGACCCGCTCCAGGGGGCGGACGGGAAGGAGTTCGTCCTGGCCCCGCCGCCGCCGGCCCCAGACCTTCCGGCCAAGGGGTTCGAGAAGGACCCCTACGGTTACGTCGCCCCCGCCGAGGATCCCTCTAAGGTGGAGGTGGTTGTCGCCCCGGCGAGCGAGCGCCTCCAGGTGCTCTCCCCCTTCGCCCCGTGGAGCGGAGAGGACTACGAGGCGCTCCCGGTCCTGCTCAAGGCCAAGGGCAAGTGCACCACCGATCATATCTCCCCCGCCGGGCCGTGGCTTAAGTACCGGGGACACCTCGACAAGATCAGCGACAACATGTTCACCGGCGCGGTGAACGCCTTCACGGGGGAGTCCGGCAAGGGCCTCCACCCCCTCACGGGCGAGGCGGGGCTCCCCTACCCGAAGATCGCGCGCGACCTCCAGTCGAAGGGGCTCCGCTGGGTGGCGGTGGGCGACGAGAACTACGGTGAAGGCTCCAGCCGCGAGCACGCGGCCATGTCCCCGCGCTTTTTGGGTGCGGCGGCAGTCATCACCCGCTCCTTCGCCCGGATCCACGAGTCCAACCTGAAGAAGCAGGGGGTCCTGCCGCTCACCTTCCAGAACCCCGCGGACTACGAGAAGGTGCAGGCCGACGACCGGGTGAGCCTGCTGGGGCTCAAGGAGCTGGCCCCCGGCAAGCCGGTGACCGCCGTGCTGACCCACCGGGACGGCACGAAGGAGCGGCTGGTGCTGAACCACAGCCTCAACGCGGAGCAGATCGGCTGGTTCAAGTCGGGCAGCGCCCTCAACACCATCCGGGGGTAGCGCTCCTCCAACTCGTTCACAGAAGTAGGGGCGGTCCAGAGGGCCGCCCCGCTTTTTTCCCCGCCGGAAGAACGCGTGCGGTGACCCCGCTCACGCGAGGGACGGCCGACCCGGTACAATGGCGAAGAAGCGCCTGTCCCGGAATAAGGCATGGTCGCACCCTATTTCCGGATAGGCCCTTAGGCGGTTAGGAGGCGACCATGCGCGAGTTCCGAGTCGAGACCGATTCCATGGGCGAGGTGAAGGTCCCCGCCGACGCGCTCTACGGGGCCCAGACCCAGCGCGCCGTGGAGAACTTCCCCATCTCCGGGCTGCGCATTCCCCGCCGGCTCATCCGGGCCCTCGGGCTCGTGAAGCGGGCCTGGGCGGAGGTCAACCGCGATGCGGGCGACCTGGACCCTCACCTGGCGGAGGCCGTCGCCGAGGCGGCGGACGAGGTGGCCCGGGGCGACCACGACGCCCAGTTCGTGGTGGACGTCTTCCAGACGGGGAGCGGCACCTCCTCCAACATGAACGCCAACGAGGTCATCGCCAACCGCGCCATCCAGCTCCTGGGCGGGACCGTGGGGAGCAAGGCACCGGTCCACCCCAACGACCACGTGAACCGCGGCCAGTCCAGCAACGACATCGTGCCCACCGCCATCCACCTGGCCGTCCTGGAGGCGCTGGAGCAGGAGCTGATCCCCGCGTTGGAGGACCTCGCCGCGGCGCTGGAGCGCAAGGCCACGGCCTTCGACCCGGTGGTGAAGATCGGCCGGACCCACCTCCAGGACGCGGTGCCGATCCGCCTCGGCCAGGAGTTCTCGGGCTACGCCGCCCAGGCGCGCAAGGGGGTGGAGCGGCTCCGCGCCTGCGAGCCGAGGCTCTGCGAACTGGCGCTCGGCGGCACGGCCGTGGGCACCGGGCTCAACGCCCCGCCGGGGCTCCCCGAGCGGGTGATCGCGCGGCTGGCGGAAACCACCGGCCTGCCCCTGCGCCAGAACTCCAATCTCTTCGAGGCCCTCGCCTCCAAAGACGCCCTCGTGGAGGCGAGCGGGGCGGTGCGGACGGTGGCCGTGAGCCTCTCCAAGGTGGCGCAGGACATCCGGTGGCTCGGGTCGGGTCCCCGGTGCGGCCTGGGCGAGATCCGCCTCCCGGACCTCCAGCCCGGCTCCTCGATCATGCCGGGCAAGGTCAACCCCGTCCTGGCGGAGATGCTCCTGATGGTCTGCGCCCAGGTGCAGGGTAACGACCTCGCGCTGGTCCTCGGGGGCCAGGGCGGCCATTTCGAGCTCAACACCATGATGCCGCTGATGGCCCACGACCTGCTTCAGTCCGTCTCCCTGCTCGCCCGCGGGGCCGAGGTCTTCGCCGCGCGGTGCGTGGAGGGGCTGAAGGCCGACCCGGCGCGGTGCGGCGAGATGGTGGAGCGGAGCCTGGCCATGGTCACGGCCCTGGCGCCCCGGATCGGCTACGACGACGCCGCGGCGCTCGCCAAGGAGGCCTACGCCACGGGCCGCACGATACGGGACCTGGCCCGGGAAAAGAAGCTGTTGCCCGACGCGGAGCTCGAAAAGCTCCTCGACCCCCGGGGGATGACGGGGCGGTGACCGCCTCGGAGCCATATTTCGGGATAGGCTCTTAGCCCTGCCCGGCCTCGGCGTAGACGCTCGCGCCGAGGGAGGCGGCGAAGCAGAGGGCGTACCCGCAGAACACGAGCAGCGCGAGGCCAGCGCCAGTGGCCGCCAGCGGGGCGAAGAGCGGCGCCACTTCGCCCACGAGGGGCGACACCGCGGCGGCGGCCGCCTCGTAGAGGCTCGGGGGCAGGACCTCCTTCAAGAGGGGGGGCAGGGCGAAGACCCCGGCCCCGAGCAGCACCACCGCCACCAGGGCGCTCAGCGCGCTCTCCTGGAGGCGCGCGGACCAGTCGGGCGCGGCCCAGAACCGGGTCCGGGCGCGGGCGAGGAGAAAGGCGCGGCGCTCCGCGGCCATCCGCTCCCGAGGCATCCAGGAGGGAGCGGCCACGAGGGTGCTCTCCAGGCGCAGGGCGAAGGCGCAGCGGGGACATGTGCCGGCGTGGCGCCTCGCCTCTGCGCCGAGCGCGTGCCCCGGCTCGAGCCGGTCCAAAAGGTCCTCGAACTCGGCGCAGGTCATCCGTCACCTCCCGACGCCCGGCCTGCGGCGCTGCGCCGCAGGGCCCTTCTCCCGCGGAAGAGGTGGGTCTTCACGGTTCCCTCCGGGAGGTCCAGCACCTTCGCGATTTCGGCCACCGAGAGCTCCTCCCAGTAGAGGAGGTGGAGGACCTCCCGTTGGACCGGGACCAGTTCGCCCATGGCCGTCTCCACGGCGCGTCGCAGCCGCTCCTCCTCCAACCCCCGGAGCGGCGGCGGCGCCGGGTCCACGGGTTCCAGCCCCTCCTCGGCGCGCGCCTCGAGGGACTCCGCCGCCGGCTCCGCCGCGCGCGCGTGGTCCGTCACGACGTTGTGGGCGATCCGGAAGATCCAGGTCCCGAGGCCGCTCTCACCCCGGAACCGGCCCAGGCCCCCCAAGACCTTGAGGAAGACCTCCTGGCAGAGGTCCTCCGCCCGCGAGCGGTCCGGCACCATCCGCCGCACCATCCCGAGGACGTAGGGCTCGTAGTGAGACATGAGCACCTCGAAGGCGGCGGCGTCGCCGCCCTGGAACCGCCGCACCAGCTCCCCTTCACCCGAGAGAGCGCCCACTTCCCATTCCCGCCGCTTAGGCGTCCTGAGCCGGCCGGGTGCTCCGGTGGGTCAGGTAGCTCTGCAGGAGCTGGCCCAGGGCGATGATCCCCACGAAGGCGCCCCACACCGCGGTCTTCGGCCCCGCGGTCACGTAGAGGGCAATGGCGAGCCCGATGCCGACGAAGAGCGTGGTGACCCCCCGGAACCTTCGGCGCCCCGCGCAACAGGCGTCACCACCGTGGGAGACCTTCTCCAGATCCGCCGGCAGGAGCCCCTTCTCGATGGCGGCCAGGCGCTCCTGGTGGCGAAGGAGCCGCTGGCGGTGGCCGGCGTACAGGCAGATGGCCACGATGCCGAACGAGAAACCGAAGACGACCCCCAGCACGAGAAAGGATTCGAGGACTTCCATGGCCCGCCTCCTTCAGACCCCTTGGACGGATAGGAGCGCCATCCGGTTTCACTTTCGGGCCTATCCGGAAATAGGGCGTGGCCTACCGGACGGGCCGGTTCTGGTCGGGCTCCTTGTACCCCGCCCCCTCCAGATACCATCCCAGCGTCCCGCCCGACCCGTCCAAGAAGAACGCCCTCGGGAGCTTCAAGTGGCGGGCCGTCGCCCCCGCGGCACGCTCCCGCTCGGGGCGGGACATGGCCAGCCACTTGTCGCGGTCCAGGAAGAGGTTCTCGTCCCGCGCCCCCGGCGCGAGCAGGACCCCCCTCGTCAGCAAGTCGGTGTAGAGCGTCGCGTCGGCGCGCGCGAGGGCCTCCAGACGATGCAGCTCCGCGGGGTCGGCGGGAAAGAGCCTCGGGCGCGCCCAGAAGAAGAGCGCCGCCGCGGCCGCCACGAGCACGGCGGCGCCCGTCCAGGCCAGGGCCGTCTCCCCGGACCGCGAGAGGTTGAATCGGGTCTGTCCCCGCCGCCTGCTCTTGGAGCCTCCGCGCTTGCCCATGCCTTACCCCCCGATGATCTTCGCCAGGGCGCTCTTCACGCGCCGGCCGTCGAGCTACCCGTGGAAGATCCGCTCCCGGGGGCCGAAGTCCAGCCGCCCCCCGTCCACCGCCACCACCCCTGTGGATGCGCATGGAGCCTCCTGTCATCCTAACTCATTATCCCACGGTCCGGCGGGTACGGCGCGCGCGTGGTACGATGATCCTTCAGGAGGGAGACGGTGGCCCGCACGAAGATCCTCTGCACCCTCGGGCCAGCGAGCGAGTCCGAACGAGCCATCGAGGAGCTCGCCGGGGCGGGGCTCTCCGCGGTCCGGCTCAACTTCTCCCACGGCAACTGGAAGAAGCACGGGGCGCGCATTCGGGCCGCCCGTGCCGTGGCCCGCCGCCTGGGGCGCCCCATCGGCGTCCTGATGGACCTCCAGGGCCCCAAGATCCGCCTGGGGCGGTTCGTCGGCGGCGCCGCCGTGCTGGAGCGCGGCGCGCCGTTCACGCTCACGACCCGGCCCCTCCCCGGCGACGCGCGCCGGGCCTCCGCCTCCTACGAGCCGCTCCCCCAGGACGTCCGGAGGGGTTCGCGGATCTTCCTGGCCGACGGCTCCCTCGAGCTCGAAGTGGCGCGGATCCGGGGGGACGAGGTCCTCACCGAGGTGGTTCGCGGCGGGACGGTGCGCGACCACCAGGGGATCAACCTTCCCGGCACGCCGTTGCGCACCCCGTCGCTCACCGCCAAGGACCGGCGCGACCTGGCCTTCGGGCTGCGCCATGGTGTGGACCTCGTGGCCCTCTCCTTCGTGAGGCGCGCCTCCGACGTGGCGGGCCTGAGCCGGCTCCTGAAGAACGCGGCGCGCCCCCCGTGGATCGTGGCCAAGATCGAGAAACAGGAGGCCCTGGACGAGATCGAGGCCATCCTGGACGCGGCCCACGGGGTCATGGTGGCGCGCGGAGACCTCGGCGTGGAGGTGGGCCTGGAGCGGGTCCCGGCCATCCAGAAGCGGGTCATCGCCGAGGCCAGTCGCCGGGGCAAGTTCTCCATCACCGCCACGCAGATGCTCGAGTCCATGATTGACCACCCCCGCCCCACCCGCGCCGAGGTCTCGGACGTGGCCAACGCCGTCTTCGACGGCACCGACGCCCTCATGCTCTCGGCCGAGTCGGCGGTGGGGGCCCACGCCGTCCGGGCCGTGGGGTTTATGCGGCGCATCGCGGAGGAGGCCGAGGGCTCGCCCTTCTTCGGCGAGGCCTTCCACGGCTTCGCGGGCGTGGCGGACGTCCACCGGGCCGCGAGCCACGCGGCCGCCAGCGCGGCCCGCGAACTGGGCGCCTCGGTCCTCCTCTCCATCACCCCCACGGGGCGGATGCCCCGCCTTCTCTCGCGCTTCCGCCTCCCCGTGCCGGTGGTGGCGTGTAGCGCCTCGCCGGAGATCCTCGCCCGGCTCTCGCTGGTCTGGGGGGTCGTGCCCCTCAAGGTGAGGGGCTCGCGCCACGCCGAGCGCGCCATCGAGGAGGCCCTCGGGACCGTCCGGAAGGCGGCGCTTGTGCGCCCGGGCGAGGAGGTGGTGGTCACCCTCTCCATGCTCTCGGGAAGATCCGAGGCGACGAACGTGGTCAAGCTGCACCGGGTGTGACGCCCGGCGCGGAGAAAGGAGATTCCCATGGGTCCTATACAGAGCGTCATAAATCTCTACGCAACCACGAAGAGGGAGTGGAAACGCATGACGCTCTGTATTCGCGGGGAAGGCCCCACCCCTTGCGATAGCGGCCCACAAGGCCGCGCAAGGGTTTGGCCCTCCCCGCGGGCCCTACCGGGGGAGGCCACTGCGCTTGGCCTCCCCCGGACCCCCACCCGCATCCAACGCGCTGGCAAAAATTGCGCGCTGTATAGAGCCTTCGCGGCCGCGGCGCTGCCGGCGGTCTTCGCCCTTCTGGCTGGCTGCACCTCCAACCTGGAGGCGGACCGAATCCAGGACGCCGCCGCCCTGGTCCAGAACCAGCGCTACCGGCTCATGGTCCACTGCGAGGACCCGGCGCTGGACCCCTTCGTCTACGAGGATGCCCGCCGCGAGTTCGGCGTCCTGCTTCCCCTCGCCGAGGCGGACCCCGCAACCGGCACCCTCGAGGTGACCTTCACCAGCAGCACCGGAAGCGGCGGGCTCGGGGCCGGCGTGGGATACGGCCACGCCTCCGGGGACCCCTGGTTCACCGGCGGTTCCTCCCACGGCGTGGGCCTGAGCGTCGGGGGCGGCGGAAGTCTCACCTGGGAGAACAGCCTCATGATGGTCGTCCTCAAGGGGGCCGACGGCGCGCGCCTCTGGAGCGCGCGCTACCAGCACCGCGGCAACGTGGGGTTCGGGGGCGGCGACGGGTCGCGAGCCGTCCAGGCCAGCCGCACCTGCCTCAGGGCCCTTGCGGAGGAGCTGCGGAAGGGGCTCGCGGCCCCCGCGGAGAAGCGCTGATGGAGGCCGGTGCGGTGCGGAAGGAGGCGGCTCCGGGTTCCCCCGCGCTCCGGCGGGCCGTTCTGCTCCTCGCGGTGGTGCTCTGCGGCGCCGCGGTGATGGAGGTGGAGATCCTGGGGGCGCGCGTCGTGGGCCCCTGGTTCGGGGTGAGCCTCTTCGTCTGGACCTCGCTCATCACGGTCACGCTCCTCTCGCTCGCGCTGGGCTACTGGCTCGGCGGACGAGCGGCCGACGCGGGGGGCACCCTCGACCGCCTCGGCGTCCTGGTGGCCGCCGCAGGGGGGGCGGTGCTCGCGGTGCCGCTCCTGCGGGGACCCGTGCTCAAGGTCTCCTCCGGCGCCGGGATCCGGGTCGGGGCGCTGCTCGCCGCCGCCGCGCTCTTCGGGCCGGCCCTCACCCTGCTCGGCACCGTCACCCCCTTCGCGGCCAAGCTCCTGCTGCAGGACCTGCGGGAAGCGGGGCGCACGGTGGGGAAGCTTTCCGCCCTCTCCACCTTGGGCAGCTTCGCGGGAACCGTCGCTACGGGGTTCTGGATCATCCCGGCCTTCCACGTGGACACCATCGCCGCGGGCAGCGCTTTCGTCCTCCTGGCCCTCGCGGGCGGCTGCCTCGCGGTCTCCCTGCGACGCCCCGCCCTTTTGGCGCTCCCCCTGCCCGCGCTCTTGCTCCTCCACGCGCCGCCCCTCGCCAAGGTGACCCTTCCCTCGGGCACCACCGCCGAGGTGATCTGCCGGCGGGGCAGCTTCTACGGCCAGATCTCCATCGTGGACTACCGCTTCGGCGCGGCCCACACCCGGGAGATGCTCATTGACGGCGTCATCCAGGGAGGGGTGGACATGACGTCGGGAGAATCGGTCTACCCCTACCCGTACGCCCTGGAGCAGGCTGCGCTCGCGTCCGTCCCGGGGGCGAGGACCGCGCTGGTCGTCGGACTCGGCCCCGCCTCGGTCCCGGCGAGGCTCGCGCGGTACGGCCTTCGCGGGACGGTGGTGGAGATTGACCCGGAGGTCGTGGAGCTCTCCACGGCGTATTTCGGCTTCGCGCCGGATTCCTTCGCGGTGGTGGTCGGGGACGGGCGCCGGTTCCTCGCGGCCACCTCCGAGCGGTTCGACCTCGTCCTGCTCGACGCCTTCAGCGCCGAGAACGAGCCCTCCCACCTCTTCACGCAGGAGGCCTTTCGGGCCGTCTCGCGCGTCCTCTCCCCCGGCGGCGCCCTCGTCATCAACCTCTCCGGGCCCTTGCCCGGCGTCCCCGGCGACGGGAGATTGCTCGACTCGGTCCACCGGACGCTGGGAACCGTCTTCCCCGAGACGGAGGTCTACCACGAGGCGCCCGAGCAGGGCGCCGTGGCGCTCAACTACACGTTGGTGGGAAAGAGCCATGGGCGGCCGGAGGTTTCGGGGACGCCCGCGCGGCCCTTCCTGCCTGTCCACCCCATGGCCTCCGCCGACCTGGAGGGGTTCTTGAGCCGCCGCTATTGGCCCGCCGCGGGCGCCGGGCAGGTCTACACCGACGCCTGGGCTCCGGTGGAGTTCCACGGCGCCGCCACGAAGCTCCTCTGGCGCCGGGCCCTTTTGGCCACCACGCCCGCGGAAATCCTCCTGAACTGATACCAAGTTGCGATCAAAAGTAGACGCTGAGGCTGGAGAGTGCTTCGCACCTTCCGGGGCTCGCAGCCGTCTCGTCGAAGGATTTGGGCTCGGGTTTGCCTTGGAAGAATCCTTCTCCGAACCGGCCTCGCGAGCCCCTGCCCTTCGGGCGCTCCAGCCTCCCCTTGCTCCTGCCGCCTCCCCCCACCTACCTCATCGCGCCGCGAGTCTCGGGCCTCCTGCTATGTCAGGCTTCGCGGTGCGGGGCGCTCGACGTACATCCCAGTACGACTCGGCCCCGCCCCGCTCGCCTTCCTTGCCCTAGGCCCGATCCGCGCGGAACGCCGCCTTCCCTCGCTTCGCTCGCGAAGGCGATTCCTCCATGACGGATATCCGATTGGTATGAGCGGGGCTATCTGTCCAGGGCCCTCTCGAGCGCCACGACCAGGTCGGCGCGGCGGAAGGGCTTGCGGATAAAGCCGTCGAGGGCCCCCTCGGAGAAGTGGACCCGGACCTCGGCCTCTCCGAAGCCGGAGACCAGAAGGAGCTTCACCGCCGGGTGGTCCCTCCGGAGCGCCGCCACCACCTCGGCGCCGCTCATCCCGGGCATGTTCATGTCCACGAGGGCCGCGTCAATGGCGCGGGCCCCGGACCGGAAGGCGGCGAGCGCCTCCCGGCCGTCCGCCGCCGGGATCACCGTGTAGCCGAGCCCTTCGAGGATGGCCACCTCCACGTCGCGGACCGCCTCCTCGTCGTCCACCACGAGCACCGTGGCGCTGCGCCCCCGCTCGGCGACTCTGGGTTCCGGAGCCTCCGGCTCCGCCGTTCGTGCACTCGCCGGGAAGTAGATTTCGAAGCGGGTTCCGCGATCCGGCTCGCTGAAGAGGCGGATGGCCCCGCCGCTGGACCTCACGATTCCCAGAACCACGGCGAGCCCCAAGCCCCGGCCGGCCACCTTGGTGCTGAAGAAGGGGTCGAAAATCCGGGCCCGGGTGGCCTCGCTCATTCCACGGCCCGTGTCCGACACGCTGAGACAGACGCAGGGGCCCGCGGGAGATGGATCGGTCCCCAGAGCGTCGGCGAGGTCCGCCGGGGCGATGGTCACCGGCGCGGTGCCGATGGAGATGATGCCGTTCTGTTCGCCGAGCGCCTCGGACGCGTTGGTGATGAGGTTCATCACCACCTGCCGGAGCTGGCTCGGGTCGGCCTCCACGGCGGGAAGGTCCGGCGCGAAGGTGAACCGTAGCGCCGCCTTCTTCGAGATGGACGCCTCGAGCAGGGCGGCGATCTCCTCCACCAGCCGGTTGAGGTCCACGGCCTTCACCACCCTGTGGGCCTTTCCCGAGTAGGCGAGCATCTGCTGGGTCAACTCCGAGGCCCGCAGGGCCGAGGTGCGAATCTCCTCTAGGCGGTGGCGGGCCGGCAGTGGGAGCGCCGGGTCCATGAGCGCCAGGTCGGCGTTGCCCAGGACCCCCACGAGGAGGTTGTTGAAGTCGTGGGCGATGCCCCCCGCGAGCACCCCCATGCTCTCGAGCTTCTGGGTGTGCTGGAGCTGGTCCTGCATATGCCGGCGCTCCTCCTCGGCCCGTTTCATGGCCGTGATGTCGAGCACCGTTCCCTCCACGTAGTCGGCGCCGTCCTCGCCCCGGACCAGGGCGGCATTGACGAGGGCCCAGACGTCGCCCCCGTCGCGCCGCAGCATCTTCACCTCGACGTTGGTGAGCGCACCGTGGAGGGCGAGCCGCTCCCGGAGGACCTCGCGGTCGGCGGGGTCCGGATAGAAGGGCACCATGCTCCCGGCGGCCTTCAGGGCGGCGGCGTCACCGTAGCCGAAGATGCGCGCCATGGCGTCGTTGCACGCGACGATCTCCCCCGAGGGAGTGGTCCGGAAGACCCCGGCCAGGTTGCGCTCGAAGAGGACGCGGTGCATTCGCTCGGACCGGGCAAGCGCGCGCTCCGCGCGGAACCGCGCGCCAATGTCGCGCACCACCTCGACGCCGTACAGGGGAACTCCCGCCGCGTCCCGGACCACCGATGCGGTGATCTCCACGTGAGAGTCCTCCCCCGCGTGGCGCTCCACGGTGTGGACCTTGCCGTCGGCGAACGCGAGCGCCAAGGGACACCCCGGGCACACGTTCTCCCGGCGCTCGTAGCCCTGGTAGCAGAACTCGCCCATGTGGTCACCGATGAGCCGCCGGTGGGACTCGTTCTGGTAGAGCACGCGGTAGTCCGGGTCCTGGATGGAGATGCCGTCCCCCACGGCGGAGAGGATGGCCTCGAGCTTCTTCCGCTCGGCCTCCTCGCGGGCCATGGCCTGCCGCAGGGTCTCCTCCGCGGCGACCCGCTCGCTCGCGTCCCGCAGGGTCACGAGGATTCCGCCCACCGCCGGATCGTCCAAGAGGTTGCTCCCCGACCCTTCGAGGTGGCGGTACCGCCCGTCGCGGTGGAGGAACCGGAACCCGAAGGAGGGGATGGGCCCCGGGATCGCGACGGTCTCCTTGAAGAAGGCCATGAGGGCCGGGCGGTCCTCGGGATGCACCAGTTCGAAGGCGTTGTGGCCCACCCGCTCCTCGGGGGCTAGGCCCAGCACGCGTTCCACTGAAGGACTCTCGTAGAGAATCGTTCCGTCGCGCCCCAGGATCACGAGGACGTCGTGGATGTTCTCGATCATCAGCCGGAACCGGCGCTCGTGCGCGTCGGCCGGACGCGGCTCGGTGAGGCTTCGGCCGAGGCCGAGGAGGTACTCCCCACTCCCGATCGCCGCGTAGACCGGCTTGATCTCCTTGACGACGCGCCGGCCGTCCCTCGCCACGTGGACGGTCTCGAAGGGGGGGGTCGGCCCCGCTTTCAGCGCCTCGAAGCGGCGGCGGAACTCCTCGGCGGAATGGTCCGGCGTGATGCCGGGGACGCCGAGGGCGAGGAGTTCGTCCACCGTGTACCCGAGGCTGCACGCCGCGGCGGCGTTGACGTAGGCGAAGGAGCCGTCGGGACGCGCGAGGTAGATCTCCTCCCCAGCGTTCTCGGCCATCAACCGGAAAAGCTCTCGTCTCGCCTCGTCCTGCGTCATGCTGGAACCGCCCTTCAGGGCTGTTTATTTTCCCTCGGAAGACCCTGCGGCGTCCAGCGCTGCGGCGTCGAGAACACCCGTCGGGGGCCCGTCACGGACCCACCGGGGGCGAGTCCACGGCCCGCTCGCGCCGCACCCACCCGTTCACCGCGACCCGAAGGAGCTCCCCCCGCTTGCTGCGGAAGAGCACGTGCCCCTCCTCGATCCCCTTGCGGTAGAGGCGCCCCGTCAGCTCCACGTCCTTGCGGCAGTACTCCTCCACCAGGTCCATCCGCCCCTCCCGCACCCAGCGCACGGATTGGAGGCCGTCGGCGCTCTTGGTTTCTCCGAAGTTGGCTTCCGCGAGGGACGCCAGGGAGACCCGGAATCCTAGCCGCTCCTTGAGGAGGTCCAGCATGTCCACCGCCCGGACGGCGGCGAGGTTCCGGCGGGTGTAGGGGCGGAGCACCTCGAAGTCGAACCGGCGGATGTTGAACCCCACGACCGCCTCGGCCTCCAGCAGGTCGTCCACGAGTGCCGCGGCGTCCGTCTCGCGGTAGACCCGCCACGCGTCGCGGTCGAGGTCCCAGCAGACGGCGAGCGCCAGCCCCAGGCGGTGGACGTTGCCCCACCCCCCGACCTCCTCCGCGAGCCGCTGGGTCTCGAGGTCGAAGACGAGGCGACCCGGCTTGGCCCGCGCGGGGGTCGGCGCCGCGGGCGCGGGGGCGGAGCGGAGCTCCCCCGCCCGGACCGGGGCCACCGGCACGCCCCCCTCCAGCACCTCGGCGAAGAGCGCGGCGGCGGCCTTGTCGAGGGGACGGTTGCCGTTCCCGCACTTGGGCGACTGGACGCAGCCGGGGCACCCGGACCCGCAGGGGCAGTCGCGCACCAGGCGGGCCGTGGCCGCAAGGAGCGTTTCGAACCGCGCGTAGCCCTTTCGGCTCAGCCCCACCCCGCCGGGGTAGCCGTCGTAGACGAAGACCGCGGGCCCTCCCACCTGGGGGTGGTGCGGGTAGGAGATCCCGCCCAGGTCCCAGCGGTCCGCGAGGGCAGCCAGGGGGAAGATTCCGATGAGCGCGTGCTCGAGGGCGTGGATGCCGCCCATCACGTGGAGTCCCCGATCAGCGGCGAGCTCGGCCGCGGCCGGCGGGAGGGCAATCCAGAACCCTTCTGTCTCGAAGGTCACGGGGGGCGCGTCGAGAGGGTATTCCCCGGTCACCTCGCCCCCGCTCATCCGCTTCTTGACGTAGGAGCGGATGAACTCGGTCACCTTCAGGCGGCCGAGGAAGAGGGCCGCCGGGCCCACCTCCCGCCGCTCGAGCACCTCCAGCACCTCGGTCTCCTTGTCGCCCCGCACTTCGGTGTAGTGGTCCGCGGCCACGGCCCTCACCACCACCCGCCGGTCCCTCTCTGAGAGGCTTGCCACCTCGTAGCTCTGCCCCTGGTGGAGGTAGATGGCGCCGGCGTGGCACTCCCGGAAGACCCGCACGGCGTCAATGGCGCCGATGGCCTTCCCGGCGGCGGTGACGATGGCGTAGCTCTCCCCCATCGTTCTCAGGTTCACCCCGCGGTGAGGGTTGCGGCGCAAGGTGTGCCAGCGCACCCCTTCGGCGTCCAGCACCAGCTCCCCCTTCCGGTCGAGGAGGTCGAGAACGCGCCGCGCCGTCGTCCCCGGGGGAAAGGCGGCGTCCTCCAGGGGCTCCTCCCGGGCGGCGCACTTGAGGTGGGGCTCGAGGATCGCGGGGTTGTCCGGGTCGAGGACGATCTCCTCCAGGGGGCGGTCCAGGAGGGTCTCGGGGTGCTGGACGAAGTACTGGTCGAGGGCGTCGGGCATGGCCACGAGGAAGATGTCCGCCTCCCGGCCGCCGCGGCCCACGCGCCCCATCCGCTGGTGGAGCGAGATGAGCGACCCCGGGTACCCCACCAGGACGCAGGCGTCCAGGCCGCCCACGTCAATTCCCACCTCCATGGCCGAGGTGGAAATGACCCCCGCGAGGGTCCCCTCGAAGAAGCCCTGCTCGATGCGGCGCCGCTCCGAGGGCAGGAAGCCGGCGCGGTAGGAGGAGACGGTGCGGCGGTAGGCCCGGTCGCGCCGGCAGAGCCACGAATAGAGGAGCTCGGTCACCTTCCGCGCCTTCGTGAAGCAGAGGGTGCGTGCCCCTTCCCGCAGCAGCCGGTCTACCAAGTCGCAGGCGAGGGTGTAGGGGCTGGCGGCGGGCTCCAGGAGGAAGAGCCTCCGCCCGGGGCGGGGGGCGCCGCTCTCCGCCACGCAGGCCGCCTCGCGCCCCGTAAGGGCGCAAAAGAAGGCGTCCCCTCCCGAGAGGGTGGCGGAGGTGGCCACCCAGCGGGGGTCCGCGCCGGCGCGCGCCAGGACCCGCTGGAGCCGCCAGAGGACGTGGTGGGTGTGGGCGCCGAAGATCCCCCGGTAGACGTGGGCCTCGTCGAGCACCACCAGCGCGAGCCGCCGGTAGAAGGGGATCCAGTTCTCGGCGTAGGCGAGGAACGCCAGGTGGAGCATGTCGGGGTTGGTGAGCAAGACCTGCGGCGGCGCCTTCTGGAGCTTCCTGCGCTCCGCGGCGGGCGTGTCACCGTCGTAGATGGCGGCGCGGAACTCTGGGAAGCCGAGCCGGGCCGCGAGCCCGGCGATTTTCCCGCACTGGTCCTGGGCGAGGGCCTTGTAGGGGTAGATGAAGAGGGACTTCGCCGCGGGGTCCTTCAGCCAGGCGTCCAGGGCGTGAAGCTGGTAGACGAGGCTCTTGCCGCTGGCGGTTGGGGTGCTCAGGAGCAGGTCGCGCCGTTCGGCCAGGAGCTGGAGGCCGCGGACCTGGTGGCTGTAGAGCTCGGCCAGCCCCTCCCGCGCCAGCGCCCGGCGGAGGTCCGGGTGGAGCAGGGGCGGGAGAGGCCCGAGCGCCGCGTCGCCGGGCGCGAGGTCGAAGCGGGCCCGGACAGCGGGCCCGAGGTCCGGATCCCGCTCGGGCGCGTCCAGGAACCGCGCGGGGGGCTCACGGCGGGGCATGTCATCCGATGGGTTCTGGGGAGACCGGCGCCGCGGTGGCAGGAGCCGCGGCGGGCAAGGGCGCGCAGTAGGCCGTGTAGGCCCCCATGACCGTCACCTGCAGGAGCCCCTGGAACCAGTACTGGCAGAGGGTGAGCAGGAGCCGGACGGGGAGCAGGAGGAGCGCCAGGCCGGGAATAACCGAGAGAACCACCAGGGGCATAGAGAGGAGGGTGAAGGCCGCGGCCAGCACCATCCCCCCCGCGAGGGAGAGGCCGAAGAGCGCCAGGAACTCGAGCGGGCGGGCGCGGATGAGCGCCGTCGCCGCGCGCACCGCCTCGCGCCACCCCGAGCGGTTGAGGACCGCCCAGGTCACGGCGCACTGGTAGTGGAGCGAGATCGCGATCCCGGCGAGCACGAAGAGGAGGAAGAGGAGGATCGTGAGCGCCGCGCACACCCAGACGACGGTCCCGCGGTCGCCGTTCATGAACTGGAGGAAGCCGTAGACGGCGGGGATCAGGACCACGGCGAGGGCGAGGGTGGCCACCGCGGCGTAGACGGTGGCCAGGACGGTGACCCGCCAACCGTGGCACCGCGCCTCCTCGAGCCAGGCGTCGAACCGGAAGACCCGGAAGCCCTCGGCGGAGCCGAAGCGGGGCCGTAAGGAGAAGTCGTCCTCGGGCGCCTGGCGGTGCGCGCGCGCGACGAGGCCGCGCAGCCCCGCCTCGAAGTAGAAGTAGCCCAGAAAGACGATCGTGAGCCAGGCCAGCATGAAGAGGGTCCCCCCGGCGTAGAGCGCCCAGTGGTCCGCGAGGCTCTCGAGGGCGCCGCCGGGGCTGCTCACCGCCCCGAAGCCCATGATCATCAGGAAGACCACGATCGGGGCCACCATGAGCAGGCCCATGGCCACGAGGACGCCGAGGTAGAGCCAGACCATGCCGAGGTTCGAGACGCCCGTCTTGAAGCCCCGCGTGAACATCTGGATGGGGTTCATCACTCCCTCCCGCCGCCGGCTCATCTTAGCACACCAGGAGCCGCCCCGGCGGACGGGCGAGGCGGCGGAAAGAAAGGCCCGGAGGAGCGCCCTGAGAACGGTCCTAGGCGCAGGAGAAACGAAGAGAAAAACGTGTCGCGCAAAGCCGCAAAGGCCGCAAAGGGAAAACCAAGCTCTTGCCTTCTGAAAGAGGGAGCTTTTCTTGGCGCACTTGGCGCGAGACCGCTTCTTTGCTGTTCAAAAGAAACAGAAGAAAAACAGATCACGCAAAGGCGCCAAGAACGCAAAGAAGAGCATTTTTCTTCTCAAAGAACTGTCCTTCTTGGCGCCCTTTGCGCCTTGGCGCGAGACCGCTTCTTGAATCTTCATAGCCAGCCCGCCCCGCGCATGGCTCTTCGCTTGCCCGGGGGCATGGTGACGGGATTGCAAGTGTGAACAGGTTCTAACATTCGGCGTCACCCGGCGCGGCTCTCCATTCCCGACTCCGCCGCGGCGCCGACGTGGGCCGTCAGGAGCTCCGCCAGCCGCGCGGCGGCGCGGAACGCCTCGTCCGCGAGAGAGGCGGGCGCGTAGACCAGCGCCAGCACGGCCCGGGTCCCCTCGTGGGTTTTGGTGGCCTGGCTGTCCTTCACGGGGGAGGCGCAGGGGGCGTCCCCGGGGAGCCGGGCCGCGAGGAGCAGGTCGCGCAGTTCCAGGACCTGGCCCGAGGGGTTGAAGACGTAGGACTCTCCCTCCCGCCCCCACCGGACCGAAAATTCCCGCGTGGCCGCGAGGCCGAGATCCACCATGGAAACGGGGAGCAGCGCCTCCAGCGAGACGAGGTTGTTGACGTCCACCAGGGCGTTGATGCGCGGAAAACGGCCCTCGAGGGCGGCGTTCAGAAGGTACTCGCTCGCGGGTTTGCCCCTCCCCGTGGGCTTGTAGGCGCCGTGGCGCAGCAGGTTCCGCACCGCGGCCTTGCGGGCCTCGCGCTCCGGCGTCTCCCCCGAGGCGGCCGCCACCGCCGCGTCCAGCGCCTCGGCGAGCCCCGGCGGCGAACCCCCGGCCCGGCACCCCTCTGCCAGGACCCATCCGACGGCCACGCCTTCGGCCAGGACCTGGACCCGCACGGGACTCTTCATACCTGGCTCCTTCATTAGATTTTTTAGTCTAGCAAAACCGCGGCCTCGATGCAGACCGCCTTGACTTTTGGGGCCCGCGGGGATACAAAGTGGGCCGCTCCGGCGGCGCGCTGGGAAGCCGGCCGCCCGAGGCGCCGTCCTCCGGAAGGACCCTCCATGCGCGTCGTCGAAAGCGTTCTGGACCTGATCGGCCGAACCCCGATGGTCCACCTCTCCGCCGTCCGCGAGCCCGGCGAAGCGGACATCTACCTGAAGCTCGAATACCTCAACCCCGGCATGAGCGTGAAGGACCGCACCGCCCTCGGCATGGTGCAGGCCGCCGAGCGCGACGGCCGCCTCGGGCCCGGCGGCACCCTCATCGAGGCCACCGCCGGCAACACGGGGGTCGGCCTCGCCCTCATCGGCGCCTGCCGGGGCTACCGCGTGATCATCGTCATGGTCGAGGGCTACGCGGTGGAGAAGATGCACCTCATCCGCGGGCTCGGCGGCGAGCTCGTCGTCGTCCCCGCGGCCAAGGGCATGACCGGCGCGGTGGAGCGGGCCCGCGAGCTGGCGGCCTCCACCCCCGGCGCCGTGATGATGCAGCAGTTCGACAACCCCGCAAACCCGCAGGTCCACTACGAGACGACGGGCCCCGAGATCTGGGAGCAGATGGGGGGGCGGGTGGACGGGATCGCCCTGGGCGCGGGGACGGGGGGCACCTTTTCGGGGGTCGCCCGGTTCCTGAAGGAGAAGAACCCCTCCGCGCGCTGCTACGCGGTGGAGCCCCCCGACTCGATCTTCGGCGGCGGGGACGGCGAGGCCGAGCACATGGTGGAGGGCATCGGCAACCACTGGTGGCCCGGCACGCTGGACCGCTCCCTCCTGGACGGCGTCTTCACCATCCCCCACCGCGAGAGCTACGCCTGGGTGGACCGGCTCGGCCGGATGGGCCTTCTGGGCGCGGCCTCCTCCGGCGCCAACGTGGCGGGCGCCAAGCGGCTCGCCAGGATGCTGGGCGAGGGCCGCCGCGTGGTGACCATCGCCACCGACCCCTCGGAGCGCTACTTCAGCAAGTACATCTACGACGGCCGGTACGAGGGCCGGGAGATAAGATAAAAGGGAGGCGAGATGCGGCGGAAGCGGCGGGAGCCCGGTTTTGACACGCTTTCCATCCACGCGGGGCAGGAGCCCGAGCCCGGCACGGGCGCCGTCATGACCCCCATCTACGCCACCTCCACCTACGCCCAGCCCGAGTTCGGCGTGGACCGGGGGTACGCCTACGCCCGCGTCAGCAACCCCACCCGCACGGCCCTCGAAAAGAACCTCGCCGCGCTGGAGGGGGGCGCCCACGGCCTCTGCTTCGCCTCGGGGATGGCCGCCATCTCCGCCCTCTTGGGCCTTCTGAAGGCCGGAGACCACGTGGTGGTCTCGGACAACGTCTACGGAGGCGTCTTCCGCGCCTTCGAGGGGATCTTCCGGAACTACGGCCTGGCCTTCACCTGGACGGACACCACGGACCTGCGCGCCCTGGAGGCGGCCCTCCGCCCCGCCACGCGGCTGCTTTACATCGAGACCCCCACCAACCCCGTCATGCGGGTGACGGATATCGCCGGCGCCGCCCGCATCGCGCGCCGCCGCGGAGTCCCGCTCGCGGTGGACAACACCTTCATGACCCCCGTCTTCCAGCGCCCCCTGGAGCTCGGCGCCGACGTGGTGATCCACTCCACCACCAAGTACCTCAACGGCCACTCGGACTCCGTGGGCGGGGCCCTCGTCCTGAACGACCCGGCCCTCGCCGAGAAGCTGCGCTTCGTCCAGAAGACCACGGGGGCGGTGCTTTCGCCCTTCGAGGCCTTTCTCGTCCTGCGGGGCACCAAGACCCTGCCCGTCCGCATGCGCCAGCACGAGGCCTCGGGGCGGGCCGTGGCCGCCTTCCTGGCCGCCCACCCCCGCGTGAAGAGGCTCTACTACCCCGGGCGGAAGGATCACCCCAACTACCGGGTCCACGCGCGGCAGGCGTCGGGGTTCGGCGCCATGGTGGCCTTCGACCTCGGCTCCCTGGCCGCGGCGCGGAGGGCGCTCAACCGGTTCCGGCTCTTCACCCTCGCCGAGTCCCTGGGGGGCGTGGAGTCCCTCGCCTGTCACCCCGCCTCCATGACCCACGCCTCGGTCCCCGAGGGGCGCCGCAATGCCCTGGGCATCACGCCGGGCCTCGTGCGCCTCTCGGTGGGGCTGGAGAGCCTCGAAGACCTCCTCGCGGACCTCAAGCAAGCCCTCGGCCGGTAGCCACGAGCGGACGGCCCCGCGCGGGAAGCGGGACCTTAGCTCTTGCCCGCCTATAAGGCGCTGTCCAAAGAGGAAAGCGGTTCATCGGGCGGAGGCCGACCTTGAAACCCGGGAGAGGCCGGGCAAAACCCGCGCCGAGGCTCCTGAGCGATGAGCCTCGGTGCCGCCCAACGCGCGTCAATGAGATGGGGCGGTGGGCAGCTGGGGAACTGGGCCCCCTTTCCCGCGCCGCATAGGTGCAACGGGAGGTTCGGGGGCCCAGCGCCACGGTGCGGCCCTGGGCCTGAAAATAGACGGTCGAGACCCTTTTGGTCGTCTGGCGGGAACAGCCTGCGTTATCCTTAGCATGGCGAGGCCGCATGGCCATTGTTGAGGAGCGCCGCTTGGCGGACCGCAGAAGCCGAATTCCGGCGATGATCCCGGGACTCCTTGCAGCCTGCTTGTTCGGTGCGACAGCGCCATTGTGCAAGGTGCTGTTGAACGGCGTAAGCCCTCTTGCTCTGGCCTCCCTGCTCTATCTCGGCTCCGGGCTCGGGTTGACTGTTTGGCTGATCGCGCGGCGTGCGGCTCGGCCAGCGCGCCGACATAGCCTCCAGCTGTCAGGCAAGGCTTCCCTTACACTAGCCGGGGCCGTCCTCTTCGGCGGCGCCCTCGCTCCGGTGCTCTTCTTAATCGGATTGTCCCGGACACCCGCATCGAGTGCGTCGCTCCTGCTCAACCTGGAACTGGTCTTCACCGCGTGTCTTGCATGGACGCTATTCCGTGAGGGCTTCGAAGGAAGGGTCGCGGCAGGACTGGCGAGCGTGCTCGCAGGTTGTGTCGTGCTCGCGTGGCCGAGCGGCGGGTTCGAAGGGATGGGTCTGGGCTCCCTGGCCGTGGCCGGAGCTTGCATGTGCTGGGGACTGGACAACAACCTCACCCAGCGCCTTGCAGACCGTGACGCGCTGCAAATAGCGGCGATCAAGGGGATTGTAGGCGGCAGCGTGAACGCGGCGCTCTCAGTCGAACTCTCTCAAGCCTTCCCTCAAGGCGTCCCCGTTCTAGAAGCTTTGTGCATCGGGTTCCTGGGATACGGCCTCAGCCTGGTGCTTTTTGTGGTCTCGCTGGGCCTAGTCGGGACCGCAAGGACGGGAGGGGTATTCGCGGCGGCGCCCTTCGTAGGCGTGGGCATTTCCGTGGCATTCCTACGCGAAGAGCCTTCTGGGGCCTTCTTGGTCGCGGCGCTTCTCGTGCTCGGGGGCCTGCTCGTCTCCCTCAGCGGAGGGCACGCCCACAGGCATTCCCATGAAGGTATGGTGCACGTGCACCTTCATCGTCACGACGACCACCACCAACACGACCACGCCGGCCACGAGGCTGATGAGGAACCCCATAGCCACGAGCACGCCCACGAAGCAACGGAGCATGCCCACCCCCATTTCCCCGACACGCACCACCGCCACGCCCATTATTAGAACGCGAAACAACCAAGGCCGGCTCTCTTTCGCGGCGTTTGCCCACAGGGCGCCTCGCGCGGCCGCGCCCTATCTAACGTCACTCCTCCTCCGCGCGCAGCCATCCTTCGCGGATGCCCTTGAGGACGGCTTGGAGGCGGTCGGAGACGCCGAGCTTGCGAAAGGCGCTGGAGCAGTGGCTGCGGACGGTCGGGTACGAGAGGCCCATCGCGCGGGCGATAGCCTTGTTGTCCATTCCGAGAGCGAGGTGGCGCATTACCTCCGCCTCCTGGGGCGTCAGACCCGATGCCGGAGGGGCGCTGCCGGAGGCGGCCCGGACGCGGGCGCGCAACTCCGCGAGGACCCTCTTCCACCAGTCGTTTGTGGGAGGAGCCTCCCCCGAAAGGACGGCGAGGATCGTCTCGCGGATCTCCCGCGCGGGGCACCCCTTGAAGAGAAACCCCGAGGCTCCCGCCACGGCCGCCTCCATGAGGTAGGTTTCGCTCTCGAAGGCCGTCAGCATGACGACCACGACGCCGGGCGCGATCCTCTTGATGCGCCGCAGCGCCTCGAGGCCGTCCATGCCGGGCATCCGCACGTCCATCAGGACGACGTCGGGCTTCAGCGCCGCGACGGCTTCCACCGCCGCCTCTCCGCTGGCGGCCTCCCCCGCGATCTCGAACCCGCGCCCCTGGAGGCAACTGCGCAACCCCTGCCGGACGATGGGATGGTCGTCCGCCAACAGGATCCTCACCGGTTCCCGCCCCTCGCGCGGAGCCGGCTCGCGCGCTCCGTCCATCGCTCCCCGGTTCATGCGGCCCGCCCCCTCTCCCCCGGCAACCCCTCGCGCTCTTATGTTCGGCCACTATTCGCGCAGAGCTTTCGCTTTCTGAACCTCTCCGCCGAGTCTAGGGCCTGTTCACACTTGCAATTCCGTCACCATGCCCCCGGGCAAGAGAAGAGCCATGCGCGGGGCGGGGCCGGCCGGCCAGCGCCTTTGGCGCTTGGCTCCGGGCGGGAGGCGGCGGCCCGAAAGGCGTCCGGGCCACCGGGCCGTCCAAAACCCCTGGAAGATCAAGAAACGGTCTCGCACCAAGGCGCCAAGTACGCCAAGAAAAGCTCCTCTTTCAGAAGGCAAGAGCTTGGTTCTCCCTTTGCGGCCTTTGCGGCTTTGCGCGACACGTTTTTCTCTTCGTTTCTCCTGCGCCTAGGACCGTTCTCAGGGCGCTCCTCCGGGCCTTTCTTCCCGCCGCCTCGCCTTTCGCGCCTGGGGGTCTGGCCCGCCGGCGCCGGGACGCCGCTTTCTCCGCTTCGCTCTGCAAGCGATTCCAGCTTTGGCGGCCCCAGCGCTCGTTCGGGGGAGGGGCAGCAGGATGCTCGTCCATCATTCGCCCGTTATGTGAACAGGCCTTAGTACATTTGTCCTAGGCCGTCTCATCCATTCGTACAATTGCGGAACCGCGCGTTCCCCATATAACACAACATGCCGCACGCCACAAACAGCCGCGGCCCGTTCCGCCGGTCTGAAGGACATGGGGAGCCTCGAATGCGCCGAACGGGGAGCTGGCCAGCAGACAAGGGAGGGGTCCGTGGGGCCCGTGAGGCCCCCGCGCGCCGCCGCGCGGGGATGCAAGGCTGCGGCGCTGAGGGTTCTGGTCTCGGGGGGGAACCGGCGGGCGGGAGCAAAGCGCAAGAAAGGAGAGCGTTGCGAGTTTGAAGTGGAGGAGCAAACCTCGTGTAAGAGTTTCACCCAACCAAGGAGGGTCCCACATGTCGCGATCCAGGTTTTCCGTCGTGTTCCTCGCCCTGACTCTGACGATTCTCGGCTCGTCCGCGGCCCTTGCGCAAAACGGCCCGCCCACCACCATTCCGCCCGTCCCCAGGGGCCCGCTGGCGGTCGAGGCCGTCGGAGGAGGATGCAGCGGGTGCGTCTGCCCTCTTCCCAAGCCCACCGACCCCAACACGTGCGACAGACCGTGCAAGATCCCGCTGAACGCCACCCTCACGAACCGCGTCAACGCCGACATGGTCGTCCAGGTGACCCTCACCACGTTCTTGTCGTCCGGGCCCGACTTCTGCGGCAATACCGGAGCCTCCAGCGTGCAGACCTACTTCATCCCGGCTCGGGGAGCGATCACGATTGACTTCGGGCAAGGCTACTCCGGCATCTTCGGAGGGGGCGTCTTCACGGTCCACGCCGAAATCCTGGACTGCGCGATTCCGGGCTTCATCGGAAAGACCGCCGACGCGTCGGCCAACTTCGCATCGGTCTGGACCCTCTGCCCGGGGTGCCAGCTCTAGTCCAATTCCGCATCATCCCGGCGGGGCCGAGAGACAACCTCGGCCCCGCCGGTTGGGTCATGCTCGGGAGGGATGCGCGGGTGCGGAGTGTTGAGAAGTGAACCTCCCCGCCCCAACATGAGGACCGCAGGAAGAAGGGGAGAACGAGGGGAGGGAAGATATGGTCGCGTCCGCGGGAAGGTTGACGCCACGATGGCTAGCTCCTACACTGCATCCAGCGGTCTTTTTTCCAAGGAGGGTGCGGGGGATGGTGGCGCGGGTTCTGATGTCTGCCTGTTTAGGTTTGGCCGGCGTGGCCGCGTTCGACCTCGGCCCGAACCACCCGGGCCCGCCGGAGCTTCCGCCCGGGATGAGGGGCTTGTGCGTTCCCCAGAGGGCCGCTCCGCTGGGGCGGGGGCGCGCGAACCCCGTGGCCGCCGGCCCCGCCAGCCCGCTCCCGCGCGCCGCCGCCGCCGCTCCCTCCTTCACGCCGGACGGCATTACGCTCATGGTGACCAAGACCCCCTTCACCGATCCGAGGGACGACACCCGGCAGTACTACGTCCTCGGCCTGAGCTGGAGCGGGGGCACCGGGCCCTACCGCGCATCGGCGGCGGAGGACGGCCCCTTCCGCCAGCGGGTGCGGACCCTCGCCACCAACTACACCGCCACGACGCTCAACGTCCCCGAGAGGCCCTCCGCGGTTCTGGAGTGCTTCGAGATCTCCGAGACGGGCGCCGTCAGCACGCCGGTCCAGTACATCGGCTACGACCCGCCCCCGGCGCCCTCCACGGCCTCGGTCAGCCCCCCGGAGG
>JAKAIJ010000189.1 GCA_021814355.1 Acidobacteriota bacterium | reverse complement strand
TCCGATCTGCCGGGTCAGCAGGCGCGTCGTTCCGTAGCCGCCCCGGGCGAACCACACCACGTCCGCCGTCGGGTCGTCCAGCGCTTCCTGCAGGTCCGCCAGTCTCTCCGCGTCGTCCCCCGCCAGGTAGCCGGTCCGGCACCGGGCGTGGAGACCCTCGATCACCTCGAGTCCCCGGCCGCGCAGGACGGCCAGTCCCGCCTCCAGGGCCTCGGGGTCCACGGGGCCGGCGGGGGCGACGACGCGAACCCGGGCGGGACCGCTCCCCGAGCGGCGCGGGGAGGCGCCGGGAAAGAGGGCGGGGCGGGCGGCGGCGGCGGGGTCCTGCACGACGCGCCTCAGCCCGCGGGGGCCGCGTCGGGCGGCGTCCGCTTCCGGAAGAGCCACGAGATGAGCAACCCCACGCCGTAGAGCGCGATGATGGGGACGGCGACGATGGTCTGGGTGACCGGGTCGCCCGAGGGGGTGATGACGGCGGAGACCACGAAGGCGCCCACCACCACCCACCGCCACTGCTTCAGAAGGGTTTTTGTGCTCACCAGCCCGAGCCGGGTGAGCAGGAAGATGAGGATGGGCGTCTCGAAGACGAGGCCCAAACCCAGCAGGAATTTCAGCTCGAAGCTCCAGAAGTACTCGAGGGTCACGACGTTGGTGTACTCCCTGTTGAAGTCGGCGAAGAACCGGAAGGTGAAGGGCAGGACGTAGAGGTAGCAGAAGACGAGCCCGCAGAGGAAGAAGAAGCTGGTGCCGAGCACGAAGGGGACGGCCCATCGCTTCTCCGCCGGTTTCAGCCCAGGCGCGATGAAGGCCCAGAGCTGGTAGAAGATCCACGGCGAGGCGGCGAAGACGGCCAGCACGGCGGCGATCTTCATGTAGGCGAAGAAGACGTCGGTGATGCCGGTGTAGGCGAGCCTGCGCTGGTCCGGCGGCATGAGCTGGAGGTAGGGCTGGAAGAGGAACCGCATAAGGTCGTCCATGAAATAGCTCACGACGCAGAAGACGGCCGCGAAGCCGTAGAAGGCGCGCATGAGCCGCGTGCGCAGTTCTCCGAAGTGTTCCAGGAAAGTCATCTCGCCGCGGGGCTTCTCGGACCCGGCCATCACTTGGGCTCCACGGGCGGGAGGCGCTCCGGCTCCGGGGGCTGCGCGGGGCCCTCGGCGCGGGTCTGCGGCGCGGCGTCGAAGGACGGCGGGGCCAGCGCGCCGGGGGACCGGGGAGGCGCGGGTCCCCCCGGGGGCTTCTTGAGGTCCTCCACCTCTTGCTCGAGGGTCTCCTGCAGCTCGGAGCTGGCGCGCTTGAACTCTCGCACCGCGCGCCCCAGGGCCTTGCCGAGCTCCGGCAGCTTGGCGGGCCCGAAGACGAGCAGGGCGATGACGAGGACGAGAAGGATCTCAGGCGTTCCGACGGATCCCATGCGGTTCCTCCCGCGGGCGGGCGGAGAGGCCGCCCGGCCGGAAGCCCTCCAGGTCCACGGTGACGAAGCGGAACCCCAGGGCCCGCAGGCGCGGAACCACCTCCGCGCGGACCTCGGAGGCGGCCAGCCGGCCGAGGTCCGCCGCCTCCACCTCGATGCGGGCGGCGTCGTCCAGGAGGCGGACCCGGCACTGGCGGAAGCCGAGGGCGCGCAGGAGGGCCTCGGCGCGCTCCACGCGGCCGAGCCCCTCGAGGGTGATGGGTGTCCCCGGGGGGAAGCGCGAGGCGAGGCAGGCCGCGGCGGGCTTGTCCCAGGTGGGCAGGCCGAGGGCCCGCGACCGCTCGCGCACGTCGTCCTTGGTGAAGCCGGCCTCCAGCAGGGGGGCGAGCGCCCCGCATTCCGCCGCCGCCCTCATCCCCGGACGCACGTCGCCCAGGTCGTCGGCGATGGCCCCGTAGAGGATCCAAGGGCGGCCCTCGGCGGAGGCGATCCCGCGCATCGCCTCGAACAGCGCCCCCTTGCAGAAGTAGCAGCGGTCCTCTCCGTTGGCCGTGTAGCGGCGGTCGGCCATTTCGTCGGTGGGGACGACGCGGTGGGGGATGCCCCTCCCGGAGCAGAACCGGCGCGCTGCGTCGAGTTCCGCGCGCGGGAGGGAGGGCGAATCGGCGGTGACCGCCAGGCACCTCTCGCCCAGCACCCGGTGGCCCTCCGCCGCCAGCAGGGCCGAGTCGGCGCCGCCGGAGAAGGCCACCAGCGCGCCGCCGTCCAGCCGCGCCAGCGCCGCCTCTAGCACGCGGACCTTCTCCTCCAGCTCCGCCATGGACTTCCCTCAGGAGGTCACTCTACCAGCAGGGGTGGGGCAATTCAACGCGGCGGCGCGCCCGCCGGGGTGGCGTCCGGCGCCGGGCGCACCCTCTCCCGCTTTTCGAGAAGGGTGAGGAGGGCCACCAGGAGGGTAAGGGTCGCCACCATCGAGTAGAGCGTGCCGAGCAGCGCCACGTAGCCCATCGAGCGCAACCCAGGGTAGGCCGAGAGGGACATAGAGCCGAACCCGGCGATGGTCGTGAGCGCCGCGATGGCGATGGGCTTGCCGCACTCGTCAATGACCCGGTCCATGTCCCAGCCGTCGTGCTCCCGCACGCGGTGGACGAAGTAGATCCCGTAGTCCGAGCCGATGCCGATGATCATGGTGGTGACGAAAATGTTCATCATGTTGAGCGACTCGCCCAGGAGCCGCAGGCTCCCCAGCAGCCAGACGAGGGCCACGGTGAGGGGAAGAAGGGCGAAGAGCGCCGCCGAGAGGCGGCGGAAGTCCAGGGCGATGAGCACCACCACGAAGACCGCGCCGATCACGAAGGCGAGCAGCGCGTCGTGTTTGACCTGGGAGCGCAGCTCCCGGCTCAGGACGTTGATGCCCGTCACGCGGGTGCCGGGGACCGCCGCCTGGACCGCCAGCATGAGGCCCCGGGGTTCGAAACGCTTGTACTCCTCGGGGATGTAGAGGTAGACCACGCCGCGCCAGGTGCCGTCGGGCCTCCGGACGATGAACTTGGAGAGGAGGGGGCGAAGGGGCCCCGCCGCCAGGTCCTCGTAGGTCACGGGCCGCGCGGGCGCGAGCATCCGGTCCATCTTGTCGAGGTAGTGCGAAAAGAAGGCGGGGTCGAACCCCTGCGCGGAGCAGGCGTCCACGAAGGACCGGCGGACCCTCTCGGGGGAAAAGCGCCCGGAGCGGTCCGAGGCGAGCGCCTCCACCATGGCCCGCTGGGATGCGGTGGGGGGCAGGTAGGTGGTGATGGAGTCGGTGAAGAGGACGTCGCCCCGGGCGCGGAATGGCTGGACGGCCTCCACCACCGCGCCGGACTTGGCCACGATCTCGTCGGGGGTACGCCCGTCCACCGCGGCCATCATGTAGGTCAGCGAGGCGCCGAACTCCTCGCCGATCGCCTTCGAGACGTTGATGCCGCGGTTCTTGGGGCTGCGGAGGTTCTGGATGTTGTCCTCGAGCTGGACCCCGAGCGCGGCCCAGCCGAAGACCCCCGTGAGGACGACCCAGACCGCCACCGTGCCCTTCGGGTGGCGATGGGCGAACTTCCCGAGCCGCTCGAACCCGAAGCTGTGCATGTGGAAGGTGGGGTCGAGGCCCCGGCGGGTCTTGTGGAGGTGGTGGAAATAGAGCATGGCGGGAAGGAGGAAGAAGACGCTCGCCATGCAGCAGAGGATGCCGATGGCGGTCAGCAGGCCCACCTGCTGCATCCCCCGGTAGCTCGTGAAGAGCATGGCGATGAAGGTCCCGGAGGTGGTGAGCGCCCCCAGGAAGACCCCCTTGCCCGTGTTGCCCATGATGGAGCCGATGCTCGCGTCCACGTCGGTGCCGCGGTTGCGCTCCTCGATGTAGCGGCCGTAGAGCACCGTGGCGAAGTCGATCCCGAGGCCGATCAGCAGCGCGCCGAACCCCGCCGTGGCGGAGTTGAGCGTGACGCCGCTGAGGTGCGCGAGGCCGAAGGTGACCACCAGCCCGAAGGCGAGCGGCGCCCAGAGGTAGACGAGCGCGCTCTTGCGCCGGAAGGCCCAGAACACCACGAAGAGGACGAGCACGAAGGAGGAGGCGGTGTTCACCACCGAATCCTGCTTGATGAGGTTGGCGTCGTCCTGGGCGATGGGGTAGCCGCCGCCGTACTCCACCGCGAGCGGGGCAAGGTCCTCGCCCGCCGCGGCCCACTCCCGGCGCAGGTCGGACTCGATGCGGCGCGCCTCCGCCATGAGCCGCTTCCCGAAGGCGATGTCCTGGGCGGGCCGGGTCGGCCTCACGATCATCAGCAGCGAGGGCCGCGGCCCCTGGGAGATGTAGTAGCCGTCCGAGAGATCCACCTTGAGTTGGCGCGTCTTGCCGACGAAGTGGCCCTTCAGCACGGGGAAGAGGCCGAAGGGGTCGTACTGGATGAGGTCCTTCGTGAAGAAGGAGGCCGGATTGCTCAAGAGGGCGCGGTTGCGGGCCACCTGCTCCCGGATGGCGCGGTCCTCGAACCGCGCGGCCACTTCGTCGAGGTCCCGCGGGTGGAGGTAGAGAAGCGTGTAGGGAAGCACCTCCTCCAGGAGCGGCTCGTAGTCCTGGAGGCGGTACTCCACGCCCTCCACCATGCCGGTCTTCTTGAGTCGCTCGGCGAAGGCGTCGGCGAAGTCCTCGTACCCGTCCACCGGGCTCCCCTTCGGGTCCGAGGTCCTCAGAAGGACGAAGAGGTAGTCCAGGCTCTTGAAGTCCTCGGTGACGGCGCGGAAGTCCTGCACGACGGGGTTCTTCTGGGGCAGGAGGGCCAGGATGTCCGAGTCAATGGCGGGGGGACGCAGGAGGAAGAGCGCCGCCACGGCCGCCGCAAGCAGGAGGGCGGAGGAGAAGACCCACCGGTAGCGGTGGCTGAAGGTGACCGCCAGGCGGCGGAAGAGTGCCTCCCTCACCGGCGGTTCCTCACGACTCCCCCCACTCAAAAAGGTCAATCTTCGAGGAGAAGCGGACGAAGTATTCGACCATGGAGACCACCGAGATGGCCGCCACGAGGTAGAGCAGGGCCGCGCCGGTCTTGAGGGCGAAGTCCCAGTCCTTCTGGTTGCCGAAGATGAGGAGGCAGATGGCGATGACCTGGGTGGCCATCTTCCACTTGCCGATGGTCCCCGCGGGGATGACCACTTTGTGGAGCGCGGCGATCATCCTCAGCCCTGTGACCGTGAATTCCCGCCCCACGATGACCACCACCACCCACGCGGGGGCGAGCTGCATCTCCACCAGGGAGATGAGCACCGAGGCGATCAGGAGCTTGTCGGCGATGGGGTCGAGGAGCTGGCCGAGGGTCGTGATCTGGTTGCGCCGGCGCGCCAGCC
>JAKAIJ010000188.1 GCA_021814355.1 Acidobacteriota bacterium | reverse complement strand
CAGCGGGACGGAGGCCGCGTCCCAGAGAACCTCCGCGTTGAACCGGCCGCGCCCCTGGAGCCAGCGCACCACGACCCAGAGCCCCAGGATCAGGAGCCCCAGGCCGAAGAGGGCGTGCAAGTTGGCCCAGAGGGCGAAGAGGAGCAGCACCCACGGGAGCCGGTCCCGGGCCCCGCGCCGTTCCAGCAGGAACACCAGCACCGCCGTGCAGAGAAGAGACATGAGGTGGGTCCGGAAGATGAAGTAGTGGAGCGTCGTCCCCACGAAGACTCCGGCGCAGAGGAACCGCACGGCAAGGGACCGCCCCCGAAGCGCGGCCAGCGCGAAGAGGACCATGGCGCAGGCGAGGAGCCCCTTAAGGACCAGAAGCCCTCCGTAGCCGCCCCAGCGGAAGGCCGAATAGAAGAGCACCTCCGTGGCCCACTGCTGGTTGACCCAGGGGCGGCCCTCGAACAGATAGTTCCAGGACTCTGGGAGGACGATCCTTTCGCTCCGGAGGATATCCAGGCCGCCCCGCAGGTGCCAGAAGAGGTCCGGGTCCACCTGGCGCTGGAGGGAGACCACGGCGGCGGCAGAGGCGGCGAGGAAGAGGAGGAGGAAGGCGCGGTGGCCCCGGCGGGCGGGTTCCTCGGCGGGCACCGGAAGGCCATCCCCGGCCATCGCGCGCCTCACTGGCCCTCCCGGAGGAGCCGCTGGTCCTCCGGAAGCCGCATGTCGGGGGGAATCTGGTCCAGTACCTTCGCCGCCTCCTCGGGCTTCTTCTCGATCATCCGCAGCTGGGCGAGCCGCCGGTAGGCCAGGTAGGCCCGCGGCCGGTCACGGATGACCGCCTGGAGGATCGCCTCGGCCTCGTCGAAGCGCCGCTCCTGGGCGCAGAGGCTCGCCAGGTTGAATCGCGGCAGGAGCTCAGAGGAGTCGAGCGAAATGGATCGGATATAGGCCTCGCGGGCTTCCGCGAGCTTTCCGCCCACCTGGAGCGCAGCGCCCAGGTCGTTCCAGAGTTTGGCGTCGGAGGGGGCGAGCGCAAGGGCGCGGTGCAGGTGGGCCGCGGCGTCGTCCGCCCGCTGGAAGTCCGTCTCCATCCTCCCCGCGTCCCTCAGCGCCTCCCGGAAATCGGGCTCCCGCTCGACCATCCGGAGGGCCTCTTGCAGGGCCAGAAGCCGGGCGTCGGGCGGGGCGGGCGGGAGCGAGAAGGGACTGTAGTGGTGAAAGGCCCTCGGGGCGATCCACGCCTTCAAGCGCTCGGAGTTCCGGGCAAAGAGCGAGTAGTCCGGGCCGGCGGCCACCAGGAGCCATCCCGGCCGCAGCGGCTGCTCGAAGGGGTCCGCGGGATAATGGGGTGCCACCAGCACGAGGTCGGCGGGGGTCTCGGGGACGCCTGGGAAAGGGGGGGGCAACCCCAAGGGATAGCGCCGCTGATCCGCAAGGAGCGCCCCGCCCTCGAAGCGGGGCAGAACCCGCTCCCGGCCGAAGCGCAGGGCGAGGGGGCCGCTCCAGCCGGGGTCGGCCTGGAGAGTCCACGCGGCGGAAGGAAGCCCCTCCAGCGCTGCCAGCGCCTTCGGCGGAAGCGGTCCGGACCGCGGGGAGAGCAGAAGCCATGCGCCCAGCGGCACGGAGAGGAGGGCGCTTACGCCCGGTGGAGCGGGTGCCCGCGAGACCACGAAAGCGGGCAGCGCCGCCAGGGGGCGGAAGGCCGCTCCCAGCGCGGCCGCGGCGAAGGCACACCCCCGACGGGCCCGCCAGGCGGCGGTGACCGCGGTGATCCCCCAGAGCGCCGTAAGGAGAAAAAACGGGCTGCCGACGGAGGGCGGGGTGTATCCCGGGTGCGCCGTGACGGCGGCCACCATCTCGACGAAGGCCCGCCCCGTCACGACCCCCCAGGCGCCCACCGGGTTCGCGAGAGGCGCCAGCGCCAGGAGCCAGGCGCGTTTGGGCGCCGGGGCGGCGACGGCCAGCGCGGCTACCAGCCCGCCCAGCAGGTAGTTTCCCTCCAGAAACGGCCAGAGCAGACATCCGGCCGCGGCGAGAAGGGGCCACCGGGGGACCGCGAACACCACCAGGGCCAGGAGCAGATAAAAGAGAACCCCGGGCCCCCAGGGCAGAAGCAGGCCGAAAACCGCGCAGGAGGCGAGCCGGGGGAGAAGCCCCGAGCCCGAGGCCAGCGCCGGGGCGGCCAGGAGGGAGATCCCCAAGAACCGGAGGAGGGCCACCCCGGTGAACCCCAGGGCGCCGTAGGCGGATTGCCAGACCGCGAGCCCCAGCGCGCCCGGCTGTTCGAGAGGGTGCGGCGCCGCGAGCGCCTCCCAGAGGTCGCCGCCCAAAGGAGCCAGAAGCGAGAGCCCTCCTACGGCCAGCGATGCAAGGAGGGCGAAGCGGAGCGAAGAGGGGCGGCCGACCAAAAAAACCTCCTAATTTCAGTATACCAGGGCGCCGCTCTCGCCGGCGGAACGGGAGTCCCGCCTAAACGAATTCGCGGGTCGAAGACCGGCGGACGGATTGAACAAAGCCACCTTCCGCCGGGTAGAACAGATCATAGGAGGAACCGTGGCGGGTTGGCTGACCGACTCTCTGGTGTCCGAAAAGGCCCCTCCGGAGATGGCGGGACGCATCGTAGCCGGGGTCGAAGCCCGCGTCGCGCAACGGCGGCGGATGGTCCGGCTCGGCTCCGTGGCCGCGTCATTGACGGCAGTGGCGGGTCTGCTGGCGGTCTTCTCGCTCGGGCTTTCCCATCAAGTGCCAAAAAGTGTCACCACCGCTCAGGCGCCCCCCGTCGCGGCGCATCGGGCCGCCCCGCCGGTGGAAATCCTCTCCGTGGTCAAGGCCGGTGGGACCGTCATTCTGCGGTGGAACGGCTCCAGCGACGCCGAATACAAGGTCTTCCGCTGCTCCTCGCCCCGGTTCGACGAGTGCTCCCTCTCGGGGCGCGTCAAGGGCACGAATTGGCTTGACACGACTCCGGAGGATGGTAAAATCACCTATTACAGGGTTGAGTCCAAGGGATGAACCCTCGGATCGGCTCATTCGGATACGCCGAGGTGGCGGTTTTAAGGTCTTAAGGGCGGGTTTGGGAATTCGTAGGAGGCTTTCATGAAGACAAAAGTCCTGTTCATCGCGGCCGCCATCCTGGTGCTCGTGGTAGGCACCGCGGCCATCGCCAGCAACATGGGGTTCAAGATCAGCATCCCCCTGACGGCGGGGTACTCTAACTACGTCTCGCTGCCGTACTACAACAGCTACACCACGGACAACAGCATGTATTCGGACATCCCGAGCGCCACGGGCGTCTCCCGTTGGAACAACGCCGGGGGCGTCTGGCAGAACTACCTGGGCGGCCGCACCTCCCTCTTCAACATCACGGGCGGCGAGGCCTACGTGGTGACCGTCGGCGCCAGCGGGAACTGGATCGTCGTCGGCTCCCACAACCCGGGCCTGGGCGTCACCCTCACCGCCGGCTACTCCAACTACGTCTCCGTCCCCTACCACACCACCGCCACCACGGACAACACCCTCTATAGCCAGATCACCGGCTGCACGGGCGTCTCCCGTTGGAACAACGCCGGGGGCGTCTGGCAGAACTACCTGGGCGGCCGCACCTCCCTCTTCAATATCACGGCGGGTGAGGGCTACGTCATCACGGTGAGCGGCACCACCGCTTGGACTCCGGCCCACTATTGATCGAAGGGGGAGAAGAAGATGACAACTACGAAGCGGATTGCGATCCTTCTGGCCCTGGCGGCTTTCGCCGCCGCGTTCTCCGTTGGCGCCGCGGCCCAGTGCAGCCCGGGCAAGCCCGTGGCGAACGTTCTCGGTTGGCAAAACTTTGGTGCCGCCGGCGGCTTGGGAACCACCCTCCTGACTCGGTTCTGGCAGACCGGCGCCTCCAACACGGCGAACAGCGGCACCATGGCCTCTGCCCAGGCCACCGCCTACAGCACCGGCTACTACATCACCTCGGACTGGGGCAATTCGGGCGCGGTGGGCTGCCCCTGCCCTGGCGGCGTTTGCGGTACGAGCACGACGGCTTTTCTCTATTCTCGGGCCAATGCGGGCACGGCCCAGTATCTGGTCCTGACTGCGGGTTTTAGCTCGAACCGTTTCAACTTCGACGCCGTCACCAACGGCGCCCTGGGCAACGTCACCACCGCGGCCGACCTGGTGCCCCTCCCGGCCCTGACCGTCACCAACAGCGTTCTGAGGGGCGACGGCGCCTACGACGTCACAGTGACGTGGACGCCTCTCACCCAGGCCCAGCGGCTGGGCAAGTACGACGTGGCCCCCACCAACAACGTGGTCACGGGCATCGCCCTCTACTACTACACCGGCGCGACCCCCTTCGCGGGCAACTACAACCTCGCCTCCTGGACGCTGGCCCAGACCGCGGTGGCGCCGGCCCGCACCGGCTACGTGACCTTCGCCGGTCCCGCGGCCACCACCCCCGACCCGGGCACGGCCACCGTAACCATCCCCGCCGTCCTCGCTCCCAACCGGACCTGGCTCGCCGCGTCGGTCCTCTTCGACGGCGCGACCCCAGGCCAGTTCGCCCAGACCCAGTTCGTGGGCGCGCTGAGTAACCCCTTCGCCCCCACCGCCTCCTCGCTCTTCAACGGCGTCTCCGCCCAGTTGAGCGGCGACGGCAGCGTGGACGTCTCCTGGGTGTCGGGCACCGAGACCCGTGTGACCAGCTACCAGGTCTACTGGGCCCCCAACGTGACCAACGTCTTCAAGGCCGTGGGCTCCCCCATCGCGGCGGTCGGCAGCAACAATTTCTACAGCACCAACGTCAGGGTCCTGACCACCGCCAGGAGCTACTACGTGAAGGTGCGGGCCTCCAAGAGCGACGGCACCTTCGAGTGGAGCGTTCCCGTCCAGGTCACCCTGCCCGGCAAGCTCGCCCCCTCGTCCCCCCGTGGCACGGGGCTCCGCAAGTAACACTCCGTTCCGAGTCTCTCCGGGCCGGCCCTTCGGGGCCGGCCCTTTCCTTTTTGCGCGGTGGAGGGCGTCCGCCGTGCTATCATCCCCCGAGAGCGGCCCACAGGCGCATGGAGTGGATCCGCGATAGGGAAACGGCGGCGGGAGCGTGCGGAAAGGGCGCATCCCCGCTTTTCGGATGGGGCGGCCACGGAGGGGAGGCGTTCTTGAACCCGGATTTTGCAGTTGATGGGAGCAGCCCACGCGAAATGCCCGCCACCTTTGACTCAGAACAAAACACCTTCGGACCTGAGCAAAATCCGGGTTGCCCCCAAGCCGAAGGCGCAGGGAGCCCCAAGGGTGGGGTGAGGCTCCATCGGGCTCTGCC
>JAKAIJ010000187.1 GCA_021814355.1 Acidobacteriota bacterium | reverse complement strand
GATCTAACGGCGGGCCGCGGAGGGGCTCTCCTTTCCGGTCATGAGCCCATTCAACAGGAGGTCCGCGACGGCCCCCCCGAGCTCGCGTGGGCCCGCCCGGTCCGGGGCGGGGAGGAGCCCTCTGCGGGCGAGCCGTTCCCGAACGGGCCTCCCGGCGGTCAGGAACATGAGCCCCCCCACGACCAGGAAGTGGACCAGGACCGGGTCCACCGCGCGGAGCTGGCCCGCGGAGCCCCCTTCGTCCAGCACCCGCCGCACGGCCGCGAAGATGCGCCCCACGCCGTCGAGGGCGCCGTCGGGGAGGTGGGCGCCCCCCGAGGCCACCTCGCGCAGGATGAGCCGGTCCAGCGCGGGGGAGCCGAGGGCGCCGCCCAGTTCGGAGACCACGCGGCGGAACCGCTCGACGGGGGGCTCTCCGCGGGGCGGCGCGTCCAGGGCCGCGAGGGCGCGTCCCTGGGCCTCCCGCAAGACCGCCTCGTAGAGGGCCCGCTTGTCCCCCACGTGGTAGTAGAGGAGCGCCTTGTTCACCTTCGCCCGGCGGGCGATGGCCTCCACCCGCGCGCCCGCGAACCCGCGCTCGGCGAACTCCTCGAGGGCCGCGGCCAGGATGGCCCGCCTGGGTGCCTCCCTCCGCCTCCTTCCGGCTTCACCCACCGCGGCCTCCTGTTAACTGAGAAGTTTAACTATACAGTTAAAATATAGGGCGGTTGGCGGAACGCGTCAAGGAGGCCCCGAGCGCGGGCCGTCGCCTCCCGCCCGGCGCCAGGCGTACAGGGCGCAAGCTGGCCTGCCCCGCACAATGGCTCTTCGTTTGCCCGGGGCATCGTAATGGGACTACAAGTGTGAACGGGCCCTAGAGCCCTATCCCGGAAATAAGGCATGGCCGCGACGGAGGCCAGCCGCCATGAAGGAACCAAGCCGCCGGGGTAACTCGGATGCGGCGGCCCTCCGGGTTGCCCCCGGGCCGGGCGTTTTCCTTGTCGGCCCTCGTCTGCGTGTCGCCCCGCACGCCTGTCTGGGCCTCCGCGAATTCACCCCGGCCCGGGGGGCAGCGCGCAGCTCTTGGCGGCCCGAGCCTCTCCCCTGCTCGGGAAGCGCCCTGCGCGCGGCCGCGCCTATTTCGGCGTAGGCGCTAAAGTTGCGGCGGGGGGCACGGCGTGACACCATGGGTCCGGAGAGCACCCATGGCCCAGCCGCACCCCGAAGGCGCCCCCGGACCCAGCCGGGCGGACCTGCGCCGCTGGCGCCGGAACTACGAGGACGAGGTGGACGCCGCGGCCCTCTACGAGTCCCTCGCCGCCGCGGAGAGGGACCCGGAGCGGGCGGAGATCCTGCGCGAGCTGGCCCGCACCGAGCGGGACCACGCCGCGGTGTGGGCCGGGAAGCTCGCCGCCGCGGACGAGCCGGTGGCGCCGCGCCCCTCCCGCAGGACCCGGCTCCTCGGCTTCTTGGCCCGGCGCTTCGGCGTTCGCGGTGTGCTGCCGGTGGCCCAGGCCCTGGAGGCGGGCGCCACGGCGGGCTACGCCGGGCAGGCGGACGCGGTCGCCCTCGGGATGGACCGGCAGGAGCGCTCCCACGCTAGGGTCTTCTCCCAGCTCGCCGAGAGCGGCTCCGCGGGCATCGCGGCCCAAGAGTCCTGGCACCGGGCGTCGCGGGGGGGCAACCTGCGGGCCGCGGTCTTCGGGGTCAACGACGGCCTCCTCTCCAACTTCTCCCTCCTCATGGGGATCGCCGGCGGAGCCGCGGCCGCCGGCGCCGCCTCGGAGCGCCAGATGGTCCTGCTGGCCGGCATCGCGGGCCTGCTCGCCGGCGCCTTCTCCATGGCCGCGGGCGAGTACGTCTCGGTGCGCTCCCAGCGCGAGCTCTTCGAGCACGAGCTGGAAAAGGAGGCCGAGGAGCTCGAGGCCTCCCCGACGGAGGAGGCCAAGGAGCTGGAGCTGATCTACCGGGCCAAGGGGATTCCGCGGGAGCAGGCGGCCCAGCTCGCCGCCTCCATCGTCGCCGCCCCCGCCTCGGCCCTCGACACCCTCGCGCGGGAGGAGCTCGGCCTCGACCCCTCCGAGCTCGGCTCGCCCTGGGGAGCGGCGGCGAGCTCCTTCTTCGCCTTCGTGGGGGGGGCCCTCGTCCCCCTCCTGCCCTTCGTGGCGCTCCCCGCGCGGTCCGGCCTCTGGGTCTCGGCGGGCCTGAGCGGGGTGGCGCTCTTCGCCGTGGGGGCGGTGCTCTCGGTTTTCACCGGCCGCGGCGCGCTGCGCGGCGGCCTCAGGATGGTCCTGGTGGGCGGCGGGGTGGCCCTGCTGACCCACCTCATCGGACGGCTCGTGGGCGTCTCGCTCGCGTAGCTATACAGAGCGCCGGAAATCCGGCACTCTGTATGCGGGTGGGGGCTCTGGGGGAGGCGTCGCCACGCCTCCCCCGGTAGGGGTATCCGGGGAATAAGGCATGGTCGCGCCCTATTTTCAAACAGGCCCTTAGGGCGGCGTCTGGATTTCAGCGGAGGTCACGGTCATGGCCACAGGCACGGTCGGACGGTTCGCGGTGGCGGCAATAGTCGCGGCGGCCCTGGGGACGCTCTCGGCCTGCGCGGAGAAGAACGGCCCCATGGAGAAAGCGGGAAGGGCCCTGGACAAGGCGGGGGCCAAGACCGCCGAGGCGGTGGGCAAGGCCGCGAAGAAGACCGGCGAAGCCCTCCAGAAGGCGGGCGACAAGATCCAGGAGAAGACCCAGGGCGGCGGGAAGTAGCCCCGGGCGCGTATCACCGGACGATTTCCCGCGGGACGGTAAAAAAGAGGCCGTTCCTTCGGCGACCGCCGCTCTCAGGCTTCCGGCCGTTCCCGGAAAGAGGGTACCGCCTGATCCGCGGAGATCTTCGCTTCTGCCACCGGAACGCTCTCCAGGACCTCTGCGACCTCCATGGTTCCTTCTCTTGCGGAACCGGCGTCAGGCCTTGCGCGGGCCGCCGGCCTTGGAGAGGACGAGATGGACGAGGGTTCGGACCCCGACGCCGGAGCCCTCGGCGCGGTGTGCGTCGCCCCCGTCGTCGTCGCGCAGGGCCGGCCCCGCGATGTCGAGGTGGACCCAGGGACGCCCCTCGTCCACGAAGGTGGAGAGGAAGAGCCCCGCCGTGATGGCCCCGCCCCAGCGGATGCGGGACATGTTGGCCACGTCGGCCACGTCGGTCTTGATGTACTTGCGGTAGGCGGCGGGAAGAGGGAGCTGCCAGAGGTCGTCCCCCGACTCCTTGGCGGCGGCCAGCACGGCGTCCAGAAGGGGCTGATCGTTTCCCATGGCGCCCGAGAAGTCGGGCCCGAGGGCCACCACGCAGGCGCCCGTGAGGGTGGCGAGGTCCACCACGGCGTCGGGCTTCTGCCTCTGAACGTAGCAGAGGGCGTCCGCGAGGGTAAGGCGCCCCTCCGCGTCGGTGTTGAGCACCTCGATGGTTTTGCCGCTCATGCTCGTGAGGATGTCGCCGGGGCGGTAGGCTCCCCCGCCCGGCATGTTTTCGCACATGGCCATCACCGCGTCCACGGCGACCTTGGGCTTCAGCGCGCCGATGGCCGCCATGGCCCCCATCACCGCCGCGGAGCCCGACATGTCGCTCTTCATGGCGCCCATCCCGTCCGCCGGCTTGATGGAGATCCCGCCGGAGTCGAAGGTGAGCCCCTTGCCCACCACGGCGATGTGGAACTTGGCGCCCTTGGGCCGGTAGCGCAGGTGGATGAACCGGGGCGGGTGGTGGGAGCCGCGGGCCACGGCCAGGTAGGCGCCCATGCCGAGCTTGGCGCAGGCCTTCTCGTCCAGGACCTTCAGCTCGAATCCGTGTCGCCGGGCGAGCTTGCGCGCCTCCTCGGCCATGAACTCGGGGGTGAGCACGTTGGCCGGTTCGGTGGCCAGCTCGCGGGCGTAGCCGGTGGCGTCCGCGAGGACCTTGCCCAGGCCGAGCGCCTCCTGCAGGACGGCGCTCTTCCGGGCGACCCGCAGCGAGATCCCCGAGAGCCCCTCGAACCTCCGCTCCTTGTCGGTGACGTACTTCTGGAACCGCCGGTTGCCCAGGAGGGTGCCCTCGGCGAGCGCCGAGAGGACCACGGGCGCGCGCCGGCCCGCCGCCTCGGCCTCCAGGGCGAAGAGCGCCGTGGAGGCGAACCGCTCGCGGAGCCGCCGGGCGGCGGTGGCCGCCGCGGCGCGGGCCGCGGCGGGGCCGTACTCGGACCTCTTGCCGAGCCCCACGAGGAGCAGGTGCTTGGAGGGGCTGCCGAACCGGTCGAAGGCGAAGAAGGACTCGCCGGCCCCGCCCTTGAACCGGAGCTTCTTGGCCTGGTCCGTCAAGCCGGGGACCCCGAGGCGCGAGAGGTCGGTGTCGTCGAAGACGCCGCGGGCGACGGCGTCGCCCCGGAAGGTCTCGGGCTTCTCCACGGTGAGTCCGATCTGGGTCATGGTCCCCTCCTGAGGGATGGGCTGAGGTGTGGCCTCGACGAGGTCAAGGGGTGACGGCGTGGCCCGAGGGGGTCGCGCGCAGGCCGGGCAAAAAGGCGGCCACGCGCTCGGCCACCGTGGCGGGACTCAGCCCGACGTCGTCCAGAAGGCGCGCGCGCGGACCGTGGGGGACGAAACGGTCGGGCAGGCCCAGGCGGAGGATGCTCGCGGAGCCTGGGCCGGTCTGGGCCCGCTCCAGGACGGCGCTCCCGAACCCGCCCGAAAGGACGTTCTCCTCCAGGACGACCAGGCGGGAGAAGCGCGCCAGCGCCCCTTCGAGGCAGGCCTCGTCCAGCGGCTTCACGAACCGGCAGTTGATCACCTCGGCGCTCACGCCGCGGGCCAAGAGCGCTTCGGCGGCCTTCAGCGACACGGGCACCATGGAGCCCACGGCGAGCAGGGCCACGTCGCGCCCCTCGCGCAGCACCTCCCAGGAGCCCACGGGGATGGGGCGCGGCTCGCGGCCGGGCTCGAAGGGCTCCGCCACTCCCTTGGGGTAGCGGATGGCGAAGGGGCCCTCCTGCCACGCCAGCGCCGTGGCCATCAGGTCGCGCAGCTCATTGCCGTCCTTGGGCGCCGCCACGACCATCCCCGGCACGTGGCGCAGGTAGGAGAGGTCGAAGGCCCCGTGGTGGGTGGGGCCGTCCTCCCCCGCGAGCCCCGCGCGGTCCATGCAGAAGATCACGGGCAGGTGCTGGATTGCCGTGTCGTGGACGATGGGGTCGTAGGCGCGCTGGAGGAAGGTGGAGTAGATCGCGCAGACGGGGCGCAGGCCCTGGGCGGCGAGCCCCGCGGCGAAGACGACCGCGTGCTCCTCGGCGGCACCCACGTCGAAG
>JAKAIJ010000007.1:2052-24487 GCA_021814355.1 Acidobacteriota bacterium | reverse complement strand
GACGACCTGCGCACCGTCTTCATGGCGCTCAAGATCAACAACGACCTCGAGCGCATCGGCGACCACGCCCTCAACGTGGCCGAGCAGGCCGAGGGCATGGCGGTCCCCCCGCCGGCGCTGTACAAGTCCCGGCTCGAGCGCATGGGGGGCTTGGCTCAGGGCATGCTCTCCGACGCCATCACCGCCTTCGTCGCGCGCGACACGGCGCTGGCCAAGAACGTCATCGGGCGGGACGACGAGGCGGACGACCTCCTCAAGGAGGTCATCCACGACGTGCTGATGCAGGAGGGGGCACAAGGGCGGGGCATCGAGACGGCCATCGGGGTCGTCCTCGCGGCCAAGGAGCTCGAGCGCATCGCCGACCTCTGCACCAACATCGCCGAGGACGTGGTCTTCATGGCCGAGGGGACCCTGCTCAAGCACAGCGGCGAGATGTAGCGGGCCGGTGTCCATCCCGCGAATAAGCGGGCCATTTCCCCCCCGACTGCACGATCGCGCTTGCCCCGTTTGGGAATGAGGCCCTGGAATCATCGTCCGAGACGCGGTACGCTCTAGCAGGCGGTTGAGAAACCCCTTGTGGGCCACGCACGAGAGGCTTGGGGGAAGGGGTCTGGCCCTCGGAGGATCTCTGGCGCGACGCCAGCGCCCTGGGAGGCCACGCAAGGCGCGGGGAGGAGACAGATGCAGGGGGCATCGGCGACGAGCCGCAACGCAGCGGGGCGCCCGGGCCGCGGCGGTCCGCCCTGGTTCGGAGGTGGTCCTTCGAAGAACGGCGCCGCCCCAGGCGTCCTTCGCACGGCTGCTCGGCCTCGAAGCTCCATGTGTTCGCTTCTCGGGCCGCATCCGTATGTTCGGACCCCTCCGGGCGCGGGTGTATCTGCTGCGTTGGCGCTCCTAGACGATGTGCTAAAGACATCGCCGGCGTCGCGCCGCCTTGCATCTGCGCCCGCGGCACTGGGCAACGCGACCCATAAGGGATTTTCAACAGCCTGCTGGACTCGCCCGGAGGCAAACTCGCGATGAGGGTCACCACCCGCAGCGAATACGCCCTGCTTGCCTTGCTGTACCTCGCGCGCCACGCGGGGGAGGAGTTCGTCCCCCTCTCCCGGGTGGCCCAGGCGCAGGCGATTCCCTTGAAGTACCTGGAGCAGCTCGCCCTGGTGCTCCAGCGCGCGGGGTATCTCGCGAGCCGGAAGGGCCAGCACGGGGGCTATCGCCTCGCCAAGCCGGCCCGGGAGATCGCGCTGGCGGAGGTCATCCGCCTCCTCGACGGCGCCCTGGCTCCCACCGGGAGCGCGAGCAAGTATTTCTACAGGCCCACCCCCATCGAACGGGAGGCGAAGCTCCTGGGGCTCCTCAAGGAGATCCGCGACTTCGTCTCGCGCAAGCTCGAGTCCAGGACCCTCGCCGACTACCTCTGATCGCGCACCGCCCGCTCCTTCCAAGGGACTTGCAGCGCCTCTGCGATTCTGTTATCATAGTAATTTGATGGGATAAGGATGAAATATCGTCCTTGTTGAAGTTCAACAGATCCACCGAGCCGAGCGGGCGGTCAACGGAAGCCCGGCGCTTCTCGGCGAACGAAAAGGAGGCCAGATGATAGAAACGGTCACGATTCTCGGCGGCAAGGGCAAAACCGGTGCGCCAGAGCCGGTCCCTCGTGTTGACTTGAAGATGGGAGACATTCTCAGCATCGTGGGACCTACGGGTTGCGGGAAAACCACGCTCATCAACGACATTGAGCTGCATGCGAACCGCGATACCCAGACGGATCGTCAGATCCTCACGGACGGTCAATCCTTTCCCGCAAACGGCATCTCGGACCCTTCGAAGAATCCCGTCGCCCTGATTTCGCAGCACACGAATTTCTTGTCGGACCTCCCCGTGGCGGAATTCCTGGAGACCCATGCCCGCATCCGGGGGATCGCGAATCCGCTGGAGACTGTCGAGGAAACGGTGGAATTCGCCAACCGGCTTACTGGAGAGCCCATCATCGTCGAGAGCGCGATGACCGAGCTTTCGGGCGGCCAGACGAGGGCTCTTCTCATCGCGGACGCGGTCATCATCGGCAATTCGCCTATCATCCTCCTCGACGAAATCGAAAACGCGGGGATTCACCGGACGAAGGCCCTGGAGCTCCTCAAAGGCTACCGGAAGATCTTTATCTTCGTCACCCACGATCCACGTATCGCGCTTCTCTCGGACTTCCGGATCGTCATGCGGGACGGAGCGATGCAGAAGCTCATCGTCACAAGCCAAGAGGAGCAGGGGGTTGCCGAGGAGATCCGGAAGCTGGACGATCTGCTCCTCGATTTCCGGCAGCGTATCCGAGTCGGGGAGGAGTTGGATCGGATGCTCGTGCTCCGGAAGTTGCGCGAATTGGGTTACCTCACATAGGAGGAACGGATGAAGCTCGTCATCTGCGCCGGCCCGCCCACCTGCGGCAAGACCACGGTGCTCAAGCAGGCGGCCAAGAGGTTGAAGACGCGAGGGTGGAAACTGGCTTTCTTAAAGATTGATGTCCAGTTCGCCGATGAAGACGAAACGTTCAGGACGGAGTTCGGAATCTCCACGAAGAAGGTGTACTCGGGCGAGTTGTGTCCTGACCACTGCACCGTCATGGTTATGGGGGACGCCCTAGGGTGGGCCGAGAGGGCGGACGCCGACATCCTCCTCGTGGAGACGGCCGGTCTCTGCCTGCGATGTTCTCCCTACGTGGAAGGAGTGTTGGGCGTGGTGGTTCTCGAAGCCACGAGCGGCATGAACCTGCCGAGGAAGATCGGTCCGATGCTATCCCTTGCCGACGTGGCGGTGGTCACCAAGATCGATCTCGTTTCCCAGGCCGAACGCGAGGTCTTCCGGGCGCGAATCCAGGAAGCGGCCGAGAGCATAGCGGTCGTGGAGTCCAACGCTCTTCATGGGATCGGGATCGAGCCCCTGGTTCGGCGCATCGAAAACGCGCCGAAGACCGGCTCCCCGCTTTTTCTCCGGGGCAATCCACCAATCGGTACCTGCACGATCTGCGTGGGCAAGAAGGAGATCGGGTGGCAATCGCATTTCGGCGTCGTCCGGGCTCTGGACAACCAGAGTTTCTACCGGGGAGAGTGACGCATGGCGAAAAGAATCTACCTCGACCACGCCGCCACGACCCCGTTGGACCCGAGGGTTCGGCGGGCCATGGAGCCCTTCCTGGCCGCGACATTCGGCAATCCATCGAGTCTTCATCGCGAGGGCCGAGAGGCGAGGCATGCCGTCGAAAACGCCAGGGGCGAAGTGGCGCGGCTACTCGGCGCGGAGCCCTCGGAGATTCTCTTCACGGGTAACGGCTCGGAGGCGGACAACTTGGCCCTCCTCGGCGCGCTCGGTGCCGCGAATGGGGGACACGTCATCACAAGCGCCATAGAGCACCCCGCGGTCCTGGAAACGTGTCGGCACATGGAGAGATTCGGAACCGAAGTGACCCATCTTCCCGCCAACGCGGACGGCCTCGTCGAACCTCGAAGCTTGGTCGCCGCCATCCGGCCGACCACGAGGCTCGTCTCCGTCATGGCGGCCAACAACGTCACGGGCGTCCTACAGCCAGTGGCTGAACTGGCCCAGCTTGCGAAAGAGCACGGAGCCCTGTTCCATACGGACGCCGTCCAGGCCTTCGGCAAAATCCCGATGGAAGTGGGAAAGATCCCCGTGGATTTGATCTCCGTTTCCGCCCACAAGCTCCACGGCCCAAAAGGCGTGGGCGCACTCTACGTCCGGAAAGGCGTCGAGATCCTTCCGATCGTCCACGGCGGCGGGCAGGAGCGGGGGCTGAGGTCCGCGACCGAGAATGTTGCCGGAATCGTCGGCTTGGGCGAAGCGTGCAGATTGGCAGGAGAGGAGATGTCCTCCGAGGCCGCGCGGCTCGTGGGCTTGCGCGAACAGATTCTCAATGGCGTGACATCCGCTATCCCGAATGTCTACATCATCGGGCATCCGTACAGGCGCCTCCCGGGGCATCTGTGCCTGGGCTTCGCAGGACAGGAGGGTGAGTCCATTACGCTCCTGCTCGCGCTGGATGAGGCGGGCGTGGCCGTCTCCTCGGGCAGTGCGTGCAGCGCAAGCCATGCGGACAAGCCCTCCTACGTCCTCCAGGCCATGGGCCTCGATCCCATAAGGGCTCGCGGATCTTTGCGCGTAACCCTCGGACGATTCAATACGGAAGAGGACGTCGGCCGTTTCTTGGAGATCCTGCCCCGGGCTGCCGCCAAGATGAGGCCCGTGGCCACGCACCCGGCATTCAGCGCGGGACTAAAAGAGGGAGAAGGCGATGAGAGAAACGGGCCCGATTGAACTGCCTGGCCTCGACTGCGGCCTTTGCGGCTACAAGACGTGCGCCGAGCTCTTGGAGCGACTGCCCCAGAAGCCCGACTTGATCAAGCGTTGCATCCATCTCTCCGAAGAGGCGGTCTTGGGCCAAGAGTCCACCCCCAAGCTGGCCGGCGCGGCGCAGGTGCCAGTCGAATGCGGGGCCTGCGCACTCCGACCTTCTGAGACGCTGAGGATGAAGGGGACGCAGCAGTGGCTTGACAGCCTGGGGCGTGAGTTTGACTTCTATTTGGAACACTTCCCGGAAGACCCTGGACCCCGCGAGATCATCCTGCCTCACAATCCCATGATCACGCGTGAAATGAAGCTACGGAAGGGCGAGATTCTGATCGGTCGCCCGCTGGGGATGTCCTGCGGCTGCCCGATCACCCACTGCGGCGTCGTCATGGAGGTGGACGAACGTACGGGCGTCATCGTCTGGTGCGTCACGGGCCCGCTCGGGCCCCGCCAGCTCGGATACAAGGACCTGGGATACTACGTCGCTGAAGGGTATGAAGGGCTGGTTCGTGAGAGCCGCCGTGAACTCGGAATTGGGATGCGCTACTTCTTTCAGCCGCGGATGTGCATGCTTCAGTGGCGCCACAGCGGCCTTGTCAACTACATGAACCGGACGAAGGAAGGGGTACAGGTGCGGCTGGAGGGGCTTTGGATCGGTTAGATCCTCCTCCCTTCCGGAGGGAGACGACACAACGCCCTCGGTTGACCGGATAGGCTCTGGGCGGGTCGGCACATCCCGGCGCATTTTCGGTCCGGGGGTCCCCTTCGGCGTGAAGCCTTCCGCCAAATGTTCCGCATCGGGTGCCGCGTGGTGCGGGCCTTCTCCCGATTGTTTCGCCCCGGCAATATTCGCGACAAACGGAAGCCACGGGGGCCTAGTACATTGGGGAAGGAAGGAAGGCGGGCCGAGACCCCGCCGGGGACCACAGAGCGATAAGACCCCGAAGGAGGCATGCGATGAGGAAGCGTTTCGTGGTACTGGCGACCGCCCTGGCGCTCGCGCTGGTGGGCGCGGTCCGGGCCCGGGCCCAGGAGCTGGACCCCTTGCTCAGGCTCCTGGTCCAGAACAAGGTGATCACCCTCGAGCAGGCCCAGGCGGTTCAGGCGGAGTATGACCGGCAGAGGGCGGCCGCCGCGCCCGCCGCCACGACCCAGGCCGCGGTCACCGAGGAGCGGGCCCGCCAGATCGCGGTGGAGGAGACCGTCAAGGCCAAAGCCAATCTCCCCGACGGGCTCAAGGACTTCAAGTTCGGCGGGATCATGTTCCTCTCCTACCAGAACGGCAACTCCTACGACGGCGCGAAGCCCCTGGTGAACGGCCAGTACCCCAAGACCTACTACAGCCAGTTCACGCTCAAGCGGGGCTACCTGGACGTGGAGAAAAAGATCACCGGCTGGCTCGACATGCGCTTCACGCCGGACATCAAGCAGGACTCTTCGGGCAATTGGTTCCTCCGAACCAAGTACCTCTATGGGAAGTTCCACTGGAAGGGGAACGAGTTCGTGAGCAATCCCTACGTGGAGGTGGGCTCCGTCCACCTTCCCTGGATTGACTTCGAGGAGGGGATGAACGGCTTCCGCGCCCAGGACTCCATGTTCATCGAGCGCGTGGGCGTCATGGGCAGCGCGGACCTGGGCGTGACGGGAGGGTTCAATCTCGGCAAGGAGCTGCCCGACTCCTACAAGAAGGAGGTCAACTCCAAGTACGCCGGCCGCTACGGCTCCTTCATGGCCGGCATCTACAACGGCGGCGGCTACGACGCGGCCGAGAAAAACATGAACAAGGTGGTCATGGCCCGCGTCAGCGTCCGCCCCATGCCCGACATCGCCCCCGGCTTCCAGGTCTCGCTCTTCGGCTCCGAGGGCAAGGGGAACGTGGCCGACACCTGGGCCGCCTCGGGCGCCAACAAGGGCCGCGAGATCTACCCCGACTACCGCGTCTTCCTCGGCATGCTCTCCTTCGAGCACAAGTTCTTCACCGTCTACGGCCAGTACTACACGGGCCGCGGCAAGAGGGACGGCTCGGCCCAGTACGCCGACTACACGGCCACCGAGCAGCGGGGCCACTCGTTCTTCACGAAGGCCAGCTTCCCTGCCGACAAGCGGTTCACCTGGTTCGCCCGCTACGACTTCTTCGACACCGACACCCGCCAGACCTCTTCCCAGGCGGACGAGACCACCCGGTGGATCTCCGGCGTCGCGTGGAACCTCTACAAGGGGAATTTTCTGTTGCTGGACTACGACAGCCTGCGCCATTCGCTCGCCGCCCGCCCCAACGAGGAGCGCTGGCAGCTCACGCTGCAGGTGAAGTTCTAAGGAATTCCTCCATATCCTCCTTTCCCCGGGGCGGACCCAGGTCCGCCCTTTCCCTTTCCGGGGGAGGCACTCACGAGAAGGTATCCGCGGGGAGGGTGGAACGGGCTAGTCGTCGTAATCCAGCTTTGGGTTTTGGAGGCGGGCCGCTGGGCTCGCCTCCTCTCTCTGTTCGGAGGTGGGGTGGGGCGCGGCGCGTCCGAATTCGTCCTTCAGGAGGCCGAAGAGGGGGCAATCCACCGTCCGGCCCCACCTGCGCACGTGCCGGCGCAGGAGGCCCTCGCGGGAGAACCCGGCCTTGAGCAGCACCCGCTCCGAAGCCGCGTTTCCTCCCATCACGTGGGCGTAGAGCCGCCCCAGCCCAAGGTCCAGAAAGGCCCAGCCCGCGACGGCCCGCACCGCCTCCGTGGCGTACCCCCTACCCCAGTAAGGCACGCCCACCCAGTAGCCCAACTCGGCGCGCAGGTGCTCGGGCTCCAGCTTCAGGCCGATGGCGCCCACCAGATCTCCGCCGTCGCGCAGGGTCTGGGCGAAGACCGCCTCCTGTCCCGCGGCCCACGCCTCGGGGAGGGAGGCGAGAAAGGCCTCCGCGTGGTCGAGGGTATAGGGGTGCGGGATGCGCAGGGTGGTCTCGGCGACGGCCCGGTCCGCGCAGAGGCGGGCCAAGCCGGGCGCATCCCCCGGAACGAAGGGCCGCAGCCGGAGGCGGGCCGAGGCGAGCACCGGCTGCTCGGGGTGGGCGTCAGTCATACATCAGCGCCTTCGTGGAGTCCACGGCCAGGGAGGGCTTGGCGCACTTCGGGCAGACCTTGAGTTCCTCGGCCTCCTGGAGGGCGAGGAAGAGCCCGGCGCACTTCGGGCACCGGTAGACCTCCGCGCTCTTGCCCGTGGCGGGGTTCCAGGCGGTGCCGAGGGGCCGGGTCTTGTCGGGACGCGCGCCGGACCGGGGCCAGTTGACGCCGACGAGGTCCTTGCAGGCGGCGCACCACCCCACGGCCTGGCAGAACTGGAATCCGCCGCCGAGGGCCACGGGCGTGCGGAACCCGCACCCCTTCTCCTTGCAGTAGACCTCCACCTGCCGGCCCGCCTGGAGCGAGAGCCCCAGGGTCAGAAGGAGCCCCGCCGCCGCGCACCGCAGGAACGCCCGTCGTCTCATGGTCCCTCCCCGTCAAGATATCCACCACTGTAGCACCACCGCGCAATGGATTAGAATGGCCTCTTGTTGGCACCTTCTATGAAACGAGGGGTCCGGGACATCCTGAAGCTCTTCCTGCGTTACCCTTGGAGGGTCGCGGCGGGGGTGCTGTGCCTGCTGGTAGTGGACGGGGCGCAGCTGGCCATCCCGCTGGTGGTCCGGGAGGTGGTGGACGGCGTGGCCGCCCTCTCGGCGAGCGCCGCCTGGATAGCGCGCCAAGCGCTCTGGGTGCTCCTCCTCTCCCTCGCCATTGCCGCCTTCCGGTTCGCCTGGCGTCACTTCTTCTTTTCCGCCTCCCGGCTGGCCGAGGTCCACTTGCGCCAGCGGCTCTTCGACCACGCCCTCTCCCTCTCCGCCCGCGATTTCTCCACCACCCGCACGGGCGAGGTGATGGCCCTGGCGATGAACGACGTGGAGACCGTCCGCCAGGCCCTGGCGATGGGGTTCGTGGCGGGCTTCGACGCCAGCGCCTACGCGGCGGTGGCCCTGGTCGCCATGTTCTGGCTGGACCCCGCGCTGACGGGCCTCATCATCCTCCCCCTGCCCTTGCTCGCCGTCGTCATGGGGGTCTCCCTGAAGGCCGTCTACGACCGGTGGGACGCCGTGCAGGCCTCCTTCGAGCGGATGACCGAGAAGGCGCGCGAGTCGGTGGCGGGGATCCGCGTCTTGAAGGCCTACGTCCAGCGCGACGGCGACACCGCCGACTTCGCCCGCCACAGCGAGGACTACTTCCGAAGGTTCATGCGCTACACCCGCGTGGATGCCCTTTTCCACCCGCTCATCCTGCTCATCGCCGGCTCCTGCCTGGGGATTCTTTTGGGCGTCGGGGGCCTGCGGGTCATCGGCGGCGAGACCTCCGTGGGCACCTTCGTGGCGCTCACCTCCTACCTGGGGATGCTCACCTGGCCCATGATCGCCGCCGGCTGGATGCTGACGCTGGTGCAGCGCGCCGCCGCCTCCATGGACCGCATCAACGCCTTTCTGGACCGGGAGCCCCAGAGCGAGGCGGGAGCCGTGCCGCCCGACGGCCCCCTCGCGGGCGACCTGCGGATCGAGGGCCTCACCTTCGTCTTTCCGGGGGCCGACCGGCCCGCCCTGCGCGATCTCTCGGTCCGCGTGGCCGCGGGCGGGAGCCTCGCGGTAGTGGGCGAGATCGGCTCGGGCAAGAGCACGCTCCTTCAGCTCGTCTCCCGTCTCTACGATCCGCCGACGGGGACCGTCCGCCTTGGCGGGCGGGACGTGACGACCCTGCCGCTGGCGGTGCTGCGCGAGGCGGTGGCCTACGTCCCCCAGGAGGCGTTCCTCTTCTCCGACACCGTGGAGGCGAACCTGCGGCTCGGGAAACCCGGCGCCACGCGGGAGGAGCTGGAGGCCGTCTGTCGGCTGGCGGCCCTCCACGACGAGATCCTCGGCTTCCCCGCGGGCTACCGGACCCTCCTGGGCGAGCGGGGCATCACCCTGTCGGGGGGCCAGAAGCAGCGCCTCTGCCTGGCGCGCGCCCTGCTCAAGGAAGCGCCGCTGCTGCTGCTCGACGACACTCTCTCGGCGGTGGACGCGGAGGCGGAGCGGAAGATTCTCGCCTCCCTCGCCTCCGCCCGCGCGGGGAGGACCACGGTGGTCGTGAGCCACCGGGTGAGCGCCGTGCGGGACCTGGACCAGATCCTGGCCCTGCGTCGCGGCGAGGTGGTTCAGCGCGGCACCCACGCCGAACTCGCCGCCGCCCCGGGCTACTACCACGAGATGGTCGAGCTGCAGGAGATGGAGTCGTGACGGTGGTAAGAGAGAACGCATCTCACCACAGAGCGCACAGAGGACACAGAGAAATGGTTCGCTTGAAAGCCGACAAGAGCCCCTCTGTGCTCTCTGTGACCTCTGTGGTTAAGAACTCCCCGGGGACCTGACGTAGCGATGGCTGTCCAGCGGGACGAAGAGAAGCTCGGAGCCTTCACCCTGCTGCGGCACCTGCGGCGGATGACGGTCTACGTGCGGGGATACCGGTTCCTCCTCTCGGCGCTCGTCCTCTTCTCCGTGGTCCAGGCAGGCCTCGAGTTGAGCCTGCCCCTGGTGGTCCGGGAGGGCATAGACCGGTACCTCCTTCCCCCCTATCTGCGGGTGGACCTCTCGGACGCAAAGGACCGGCGGCGGTTCCTTGCGCAGTCGGCCAACGCTTCCGTGGAGGCCGGGGACGGCGCGCACGCCTTCATCCGCGCCTCGGACCTCCCGGAAGCCTACCGCTTGGAGCTGGAAGCCCGCGCGCTCCTGGACCGTGAGCGGTGGATCCGGGTTCCCGCGCCGTCGAGCGGCCCCGACCGGTTCCTCTCGGACGGCGAGTTCCGGGCGCTCCCCGCCGGGGAGCGCGCCGCGCTCCGCGCCTCCGACCGCCGGGGCGCCCTGCTGTTGGCCCTCCTCTACTTAGGTCTGCTTCTTGGCGACTTTCTGCTCACCTACGCCGTGACGCTGGGGCTGAATCACCTGGGGCAGAGGGCCGTCCAGGCGATGCGCGACCAGCTCTGGGAGCACCTCCATCGCCTGCCCGTGCGCTTTTTCGACGAGAACCCCGTGGGACGGCTGGTCACGCGCGTCACCAACGACACGGCTACCCTCTCGGACCTCTTCGCCTCGGTGCTGGCCACGGCCTTGAGCGACGTCGCGCTTTTCTTCGGCATCCTGGGGATCCTCCTGGCCCTGGACGTCCCGCTGACCCTGCGGCTCTTCCTGCTGGCGCCGCCGCTCGTCCTGCTCTCCGGGTGGTTCAAGCGGGTCTCCCAGAGGATCTACCGCGTCATCCGGGTCCAGGTCGCCCAGGTGAACACTTTTCTCCAGGAGTCGGTGACGGGCATCGTCGTAGTGAAGGCGTTCTCCCGGGAGCGGGCCTTCTCGGAGCGCCTCCGGGGGCTTAACCGGGAGTTCTACGAGACGCAGATGAGGCTCATCTACGTCTTCGCGGTGTTCCGACCGCTGATTGACGCCTTCGCCGTTTCGGCCGTCGCGCTGGTAATCTGGTACGGCGGCGGACAGGCCCTGCGCCACGCTCTCTCGGTGGGCACGCTGGTCGCCTTCCTGCTCTACCTGCGCATGCTCTTCATGCCGCTTCAGGACCTCGCCGAGAAGTTCAACATCCTCCAGAACAGCGTGGTTGCCAGCGAGCGGCTCTTCAAGATCCTGGACACTCCGGCCGAGCCCTCGGGTCCCGAGGCGCCGGGCGACGGGCCCGGCGAGATTCTCTTCGACCACGTCCACTTCTCCTACGAGGAAGGCGTGCCGGTTCTCCGGGATGTTTGCTTCCGCGTGCCCGCCGGCAAGACGGTGGCGCTCGTGGGCCCTACGGGCTCGGGCAAGACCACCATCGCCTCGCTGCTGCTTGGCTTCTACCCGCTTCCCGAGGGCGGCGGCTCCATCCGGGTGGACGGGGTGGACGTGCGGCGGTGGGACCCCGAGGCCCTGCGGCGACGCTTCGCCCTGGTCCAGCAGGACCTCTTCCTCTTCTCGGGGACGCTTGGGCGGAACGTGACTCTCTTCGGGGAGCCGGGCACGGCCAAGCTGGAGGAGTCGCTGCGGGTTAGCCGACTGGACAAGGTGGTCGCGCGCCTGCGGCAGGGCCTTGGCCACCCGCTCAACGAGCGCGGGACGGTGCTCTCGCAGGGCGAACGCCAGCTGGTCTCCTTCGCCCGGGCGCTCGTCCACCCGGGGCGGGTGCTCATTCTGGACGAGGCCACGGCCAGCGTGGACAGCCGCACGGAGTCGCTCATCCAGGAGGCGCTGGGCGACCTGCTCCGGGGCCGCACGGCGCTCATCATCGCCCACCGCCTCTCCACCGTGCAGGGGGCGGACCTCATCCTCGTGCTGAAGAAGGGGCACATCGTGGAGCAGGGCACGCACCAGGAGCTACTCGCCGCGAATGGGCTCTACGCGCACCTCTACCACACGCAGTTCGCCGATGCTTTCTGAAGCACTCGTCGAGTGCCCCAGCCGCGGCCCCGCCCGGGGTGGGCCAAGGTTGCGGTCTTTTTGAGGTCCACTCCTCATGCGGGCTACTGGACGCGGTAGAAATAGAGCGAGCCGTCGGTCCCCGCGCTGGAATTGTCGGTCCAGGCACTGGCCGAGCAGGAGGTCTGGGTCAGACCCATCGTAAATCGGGGGTTTAGCGCCCGCTGAATGGTCACCGTGGTGTTTGCGCCCCAGTTCAGCCGGTTCTTGCCCGCCACCCTCGTCACGTAGAGCGTAAGCCCGCTGTCTCCCGTGAAGGTGAAGACGCAGGAACAGGTTCCCTGGCGCGAGTCGGGGTTCACCACCGAGACGGCGAAGGTACCCGTCCCGTGCACGGGTGTCACCGCCGTCAACTGCGTAGAACTCACGAAGGTCGCCGGGACCGCCGCGTTGCCGAAGAGAACGACCGGCGCCGAGAGGGGGCAATCCGTTGGATTCCCCGAGGGGCAGGAGTTCGAGAAGCCCGTGCCGGTGACCGTTACTGCCGTTCCTCCCGTGGCGGGTCCCGACGAGACGCTGATGCCGGTGACCGTCGGATAGGGCATCGCCGTGACCGTCCTCGTATAGAGCCCCGTGGTGCCCGTACTGCCGTAGTATTGGACCGGCGGCGCCGCGCAGTCGGTCTTGACGAGGGACTGGAGGTTCTCGCTCGCGGGGTCAAAGCCGGTGGAGATATTCATCCAGTAGCGCCCCCCGGAACCGGAGAGCCAGACGCCCCCCGCCCCCGCCGTCCCGCTGATGCCGGCAAGGAGATCCCCGTTGCAGGACTCCAGGAAGGAACGCACGTTCAAGCTCGTCCCGCCGAGGCTGGAGGAGAGGTTCACCCAGGTCGCACGGCCCTCGTCGGGGGCCGGCGACTGCCAGAGAGCCCCCTGCTGGCCCGCCAGAAGGGTGCCGTCGCTCAACTGGATGACGGCCTGTGTGGGCCTGGAGAGGTCCAGCCCACCCCAGCCCGCGCCGTTGCGAGGAGTCCAGGTGACCACCATCGGCGAAGGCCCCCCCGAGAGAGTGGCGACGCCTTCGCCCTTGTAGACGCCCGAGTTGCTCACCGTCCCCCAGACTGTGCCGGCCGCCGGAGCCAGAGGGCCCGGTCTGGAACCGGCGGCCGGAGAAGGAAGCGCTTGCGAAGCCGAGGGCGAAGAGGCCGCCCCTGCGGCCGGGCCACCGCCGTGGGCGGCATCCTGCGCCCGTACCCCGGCCGGGGCGACCGCGGCCAGGAGCGAGGCGGTGATCGTGAAGGGATTCGTCCCCGCCGAGACCCCGAACACGCTGACGTACCATACTCCGCCCGCGAGCGCCGCCGCGCCCGGAGGGTTGTTTTGCGAGGTGTCCGGGTAGACGTCCACCGTCTCCGGCGAAGTCCCGGCCAGACCGGGGCGGAAATCCCAGAGCGCCGTCGTGGGAAGGGCCGCAAAGCGGACGTAGAGATCCAGGTCCGCGGTCAATCCGCTCAGAGTGACCTGAAGGTGGGGCTGGCCGTCGGGCACGACGATGGCGAAATCGGCCCACTGGCCCAGGGCTACGGAGCCGCTCGCCGGCACTCCGCTGCTGAGGCCGGCGGGCTGGCGGGAGTAGGTCTGCCCGAACTCCACGGCCGTGGCGTTGCCGTTGGGGAGGCCCGCCGTAAGGTTGCTGAAGGTGGCCACCACGTTGTCCGGGCACGCCCACTCGCCCGCTCCCGTGCAGGTGCCCCTGTCCGCGCTCGAGGCCCAGATGGGGGTCGAGGCTGCCCCGTTGTTGATTGTCCGGAGCTGCTGGAAGGTGCCGGTCGTCACGTTGGTTGGGTTCCAGGCGTAGGCGTTGAAGTCGTAGACGCCCGTGGCGTCGTTGTAGTACACGTTGCGGTACCAGATTCCGGCGCAATCGGTCCCGCTGTAGAGCTGGTCGAAGTTCGGGCCCGAGAGGGAGTCCCTCTGCAGGCCGCCCGCAAAGCCGAACGCCCCCCAGTTGAGGGCGCTGCAGCTCGCCGGAGCTGTCGCCGCCGACCCGTTGTAGACCTGCCAGCTCCCATCGTAGATGAAGGCGCCGTACTCGGGAGAGGTCGCGAAGAGGAACTCCGTCCCGTTGTAGCTGTTCCGCATGTAGGGGAAGACCGCCCAAACGTCCGGCGGCAGGGTGTGGTATCCGGTGCCTGGAACGTCGAAAGCCTGTCCGGAGGTGCCCGAGAAGAAGACGCCGTCCTCGGCGGTGCCGAGCGCGGCGACAGTCCCGTCCCCCAGGTAGGCGTAGGTGACCCGGTAGGTGTCCCGGCAGCCCGAGGGCGGCGTTGTAAAAAGAGAGGGGTTCCACCCGTAGTTCGCGCTGGGGCAGTTGTTGGAGTCTCCGCCGCGCTGGAAAAAGGCGTTGTAGGGCCCCGTCACCGTCGCGGCCAGGAGGGAAATATTCGCGCCGCTCAGGACCGGCGAGGCCTCCAGGTCCCTCACCTCGAGGGGAAGCGGAGCGCCGGTGCCGGCGTTGATGGCGCACCAGCCGTCCGAAGGCGTGGGGGAAGCCGGTGAGAAGCGCCCCGTGAAGTAGGCTCCCCCCGTTGCGGTGGCGGCGAAGGCGTAGTTGTCGGCGGCGGGAAGGCCATAGCGCGGGGAGAAGGTAAGGGCGGTCACGTCCTTGCGCGAGAAGGCGGAAAAACGGGTCTCGGCGCCTCCGTCGCTCGTGGAGAGGTAGACACCGCCCGAGAGGAGATCGTCGCTGGAAAAGAACACCGTGTGGTAGGGAAACACGGCTGCCTTCGATGGGTCGTAGGTGGGCGGCACGGCCACGTGGGTCACGTTCAAGGACCCCTGGCTCGCCTTTACCCACCCCGTGGTGGTTCCGGCCCAGCGGTAGAGTCCCGCGTTCGTAGCCGCATAGAGCGTCTGGTCGCCGCCCGCGCCGCCGTAAACCGGCGAGATGGCGAGGTCGTTCACCACCACGTTCGAGGCCGCCGGCCACCCCAGGCTTAACTTCGCCCATGAGTTGCCGTTGTCCTGCGACTTCCAGACGCCTTGCCAGTAATCCGCGACAAAGAGCGTCTGCGCGTTGGTGCCGCACGCTCCCCAATAGTCATAACCCGGAGTCACCTTGATGGCCACGGGGGCGGAGAAGTTCCAGCCGTAGGCGTTGTACTCGAGAAAATCGGTGCCCGGGCCGTTCCGGAAGAGCCCCATCGGGGCTCCGGCCCAGGTGCCGTTTAGTGGGGCCAGCGCGAGCGACCAGACCGGGATGGCGCGGGGTTCCACGTTCGGCGCCGGCTGACCCAGGTCGCAGGACTCCCGGTAGAGGCCGTCCCGGGTTCCCTCGAAGGCGTCGCAACGGCCGCCGACGTGATAGCCCGGACCAAAGGCGATCTTCGTGATCGCGGCCCGCAGGTCGGTGGGATTGCAGCCATTCGGCCCCGCCGGCGGGAGCGTGAGCTGCCAGAGCCCTTCGGAGCGCCCCTCCCAGACCTCATAGTCCGGGGCGGGAGGACTCTTGTAGTCGGGGCAGGCTGCCACGGCGTCCACGGAGTACCCAACCGTGAGGGCCACCGGACCGCAGACCGCCCCCCACGTCGCGGGAAGAGTGGCGTTCGTGATGTCCTTGCAAAACCACAGGCCCCGGTTCGCCGTGCCCAGCCACGCATCCGTACCTTGGCTCGAAGCTACGTGGAGGGCCGTGGGCGTGACGTTATCCAGGGCCGCCGGCCCCCGGTCTCCCCAGGAGCCCAGGCTCAGATACTGGAAGACCGGTCCTCCCTGGGAGGGACCTGGGGTCTGGACAGCCGCCAGCACCTGCCCCGAGGGCCCCGCAGCGAGGGCGCGGCAGTCGTCCTGGGTGGCCAAGCCGTTGCAGCGCGTCCAGGTCGCCCCGAAGTTCGTGCTCTTGAAAATTCCTCCTCCACGGCTCCCCGCAAAGACGTTCTGCAAATAGGCCCCGGCGGTGGGGGAAACGAGCGAGGTCACCGGGACGTCCTGGTTGGTCCTGTTCTTGACCACGAACATGTATTGAGCCGTCGCGAAATCGTCTATGGAGGTGTAGAGTCTTCCCTCCACGGCGCTCTGCTTGCCGGAAACGGCCGGCACGTTGGCGGCGACGTAGAGGGGACGGCCCAGACCGAAACCGTAATTGACGTCGAAGGCCACGGCGGTCACCGTGGCGTCGAACGGGATGGACGTCATCCGGGACCACGTGGCGCCACGGTCGGTGCTCCGCCAGAGCCCCGCTCTCTCAAGACCGGCGAAGAGCGTCGTGTCCGGCTCGTACCCTGGGCTCACGCCGAGAGCCGTGACGGTGCCCCCGAGGAGTCCCACGCGAACCCAGGATTCCCCCGGGAGCTGCCCAGCGGCGCTCACGTGCAGAAGAACAAGGATCACAACAGCAAGAAGAAGTGGCAGCTTTCTCAATGAGTTGAGCATAGGAGGGTCTCCCGCCCCTGATTTTCATTCTTGAATATACCCTCTTCTCCTTATAAAGCCCGTGACGCGTATCACAGGGGCGCCTTCCTCCCCTATGCAGGACCGCCGCCCCGGGGTGTCCATCCGCGGCGGTTTGTCATGCCCGCTTCACATCGGGAGTCCACCCCGGGCCGCGGCTCAACCGGAGGATGAAACGAGAAAACAAGTTTCTTGTGTGTTCGGTGTGTTTCCGAGGTGGAATCGTATTCGCCGGGGGGCCGCGGTCCACGCCCGGCTCTACCCCATTTTTAGACCTCCGCGCCGTCGCCTTCGGCGCACGCGCGCCACCTCGATGATCGCCGGCAGGATGGAGAGGAAGATCACCGTCAGGATAATGACGTGGAGGTACCGCGTCACGCCGGAGAGGGTCCCCAGGAAATACCCCGTCAGCGTCATGCTGCAGATCCAGAGAACCCCGCCGCCCACGCTGAAGAGAATGTACCGGCTCCACCGCATCTTCCCCACCCCCGCCACCACGGGCGCGAAGGTCCTCACGACGGGGACGAACCGAGCGAGGACCACCGTCTTGCCGCCGTACTTCTCGTAGAAGGCGTGGGCGCGCTCGACGTGGGCGGGGTTGAAGAGGAGCGACTTGGGGCGCCTGAAGACCGCGGGACCCGTCTTGCGGCCGATCCAGTAGCCCGTGTTGTCGCCCAGGACGGCGGCCGCGGAAAGGAGCCCGCAGAGTGCCCACGGGTCCAGGATCCCCTGGCCCGCCAGGATGCCCGCGGTCACGAGAAGGGAGTCGCCGGGAAGGAAGAAGCCCACCATGAGCCCCGTCTCCGCGAAGACGATACCCCCGAGCACGGGGTAACCGCCCGCGGCGACGAGCCCCTTGAGCTTCTCGGGGTCGTAGAGGGCCTTCAAGAAGTCGAGAAGCGTCTCCACCCGCGCACCTCCGGCCCCCGCAGGGTGCCAGAGGCGGGGGGGCAAGTCAACGCGGAGCGGGGGTCCCACGGACACCACGGCGACGGGCGCGGAGGTCCCCGGCCGCGACCGGGGCTGGCTCTGCCGGGGCTACTGAACGACGCGAGAGTCTCACCAGAGCTTCAGGACCACCAGCGCCACGGTGTACTTGTGGCGCACGGCGGGGATGTCGCTCTGAAGGACGTAGCCCAGGTCCAGCGTCCAGAAGGTACGCCAGGGGCCCGTCACGGCGCCCGAGACGCCGAGGCCCGTGTGGCTCTGCCAGAGGTCCGCGCCGCGTAGCGGCTTCACCCGCGCCCGGTCCACGTTGACGCCGAACCGCACCACGTCCGCCACGTTGAATTCGTAGAGGAGGCGGGCGGTGGCGCCCCGGTCGAACCGCACGCCGCTGCCCGAGAAGCCCGAGAGGGAGCGTTTCCCCATGTAGGTGAACTCGTAGCGGCTGAAGCGGTCCTGGTGCCGGCCGTCGAGCCACGTGACCGCCGCGCCGACCTTCTGAAAGTTGGGAAGATAGAAGGTCTTGGAGAAGGTGGCGTCCCAGCGGGCGTACGCCCTCTGCCGGGAGACGTCGGTCCCCGGGGCCATGTAGCCCCAGGCGTCCCACCGGCTCCGGCGGTGCCCCTCGTACCCCAGGGAGGCCTGCCAGCCCCGGCGGGAGTAGTCGTACCCCGCGCTGAACGACAGGTCCGCGTGGTCCCTTGGGGCGGTGAACGGTCCGACGTAAAGGTGGGTCGTGAAATAGCGGTCCCCGGGGTCGGTGGGACCGGCGTTGCGGAAGCGGTAATAGGTGGCGTCGAGGCCGAAGGAGAGCTTGGAGAACTGGGTGGGGCGCCACCCGAGCCCGCCCGAGACCTGCTCCCGCAAGACCTTCAGCCGCTGCGCCTCGTCCTCCCGGCCCCCAACGTATTCCTTATCCTGGAAGGGGATCAGGAAGACCAGCGCGTCCAGCCGCCCGTCCACCTTGGGAAAGAGGTTGACCTTGGAGATCGAGGCCGTGTTCACGGCGCCCGCCACGAAGAGGTTTACCTGGGTCTTGGTCTTGCGCCAGTTGTAGTCGAAGTAGTTCACGCCCGCCAGCGGGAGGGGGTAGTCGAGGCTCTGGTCGTAGTAGGCGCCGCCCACCGCGAAGAGCCGGTGCGTGCTCGGCTCGAGTTGAACCTTGCGGCTCCCGTCGGGCTGCTTCTCGAGGTACCGCAGGCCCTTCTCCGTGTCCTGGAGGATGAGTCGGTCGCTGGCCTCGGCCCGGGCCACCTGGTCCCTGAAGTCGGGGACGTTGAGGCGCACCGCGGTGAACCGGATCTCGCGCTCGGCCACGACGTTCCGGCCGATGACCGAGAAGATCTGCTGGCCCTTCACCCGCGTCATGACGCGGTAGTCGCGGCCCGCCGGGCCGGGGAGCGCCTCGAAGATGTCGGTCTCCTCGTTGCTGACCTGGGGTTCCACCAGGCGCGTCTGGCGGACCACCATCTTGACCTTCGCGTAGCTCCGCTTGTCAATCCAAACACGGCCCTCGTAGAGGCTCCCCTTCGCTTCGGGGAGGGGGATGAACTCCACCACGTAGCAGTCGCGCCCCTCCACCGCCTCGTCCCGGAGGTACTTGTAGCTGTAGTCCTTGCCGAGGGTGAGGGCGAGCGGGAGGGTGTTGACCTTCTCGGGCTCGATGACGGGCAGCTCGGGCAGCTTCTTGCCCTTCCAGGCGACGCCGTTGAGCAGGAGCTGGTTCTGGACCCAGCGGGCACCCGTCCCCTTTTCAAAGAAGAAGGTGTTGAGGAAGGTGAGGTCCAGGCTCCCCGTTCCGCCGGGAAGCTTGAAATGATAGTCCACCCGGGCGTCGGCCACGTAGTTCTCCAGCAGCACGTCCTGGGCCTGCTGGTAGGCCTGGTGGCGCGCGAGGATGAGCTCCACCGGGATACGGTACTCGGCGGAGACCGCCACCCGCTCCTCCCCCACCGTTCCCGTCTTGAGCCGGGCGAAGAGGACGAGGACGGGGGTCCCCTGCCATGGGACCTTGAGGACGGTCTGGTTCTTCTTCGCGTCCACGGCGGCGGCCAGGGGGCCGGAGGGGGCCGCGGGAAGGGCGTAGGCGCGGACGTCGGCCACGTCGGCGGTGGGCAGGATCACCTCGAGCGTCCCCTTGGGCGACTCCGCCCGGTTGGCGACGAGCAGCATCCCCTGGACGTAGGTGTCGGCGTCGAGGAAGTTGAGGACGCCCACGTCGGCCCGGTACCGGCCCGCCTCCCAGATACCCGTAGCCTCGGTGGCGAACCCGACTCCCATGCGGGCCGCGACCGCGGCCCTCAGGTAGAGCAACCCGTCCCAGACGGGTTGAAGCGGGGGCGTGGCCTCGAGATCCACGAAATCCACGCCTCGGGAGAGGGTGGAGAGCGCGAGGAGCTGGGCACCCAGCGGCGTCCGCACGGCGGCCTGGTGGACCCAGAGGGGCGCACCGGGGTGGTGCTTCTCGAGAAAGTCGCGGACCTCCTGCGGGGGCCCTCCGACGGCGTTCACCGGCTCGGCGATGTAGCCGTCCACGTAGGCCCGCAGGTCCCGCTCGTAGAGGGGTTCCAGGGAGGGCAGCACCGTCTCGTCCAGGCGCCCGAGGTAGACCTTGGCGGAGCCGGAGCCTCGCAGGGCGGCGCAGAGCCGCTTGACGTCGAGGGCGAGCCGGTCGGAGGCGCCGAGAAGCTCGGGCGGATAACTGGAGAGGTGGAGCTCGATGCCCAAGGTCCCCGCCTGGCCGGCCACCTTCTCGGAGAGGGCCACGAGGTAGGAGAGCGCCTCGGGCGACTCGAGGCCCGCCGGAAGCTCGGTGGTCACCGCCAGCCGGGCGCCCGAAGCGGAGGCGGCGCCCACGGCGGCCTGAAAGGCGGTCCAGTCGGGAGCCATCGCCCAAGCTTCGGGAAGGACCAGGGTAACCGTGACGGGGTTCGCGGCGTTCACCGGCCGCTGGGCCAGAAGGAGGGTCAACTCCCCCCACTGCGTGGGGGGGACGCGCAGGCCGAAGCGCAGGTCCTGCGGAACTTCGGCAGCCGGGAGGGCCGAGGCCGCCAGGGCCAGAACCAGGGCGAGGGGCAGAGTCCGCCGCATGGGGTACTCCTTACCGAAGTTTATTGTATCAGGCCCAGGGTTGGGGGGGCTCCTCCGGGTCGAACTGCCCACAGGCGCAGGGCCGCCAGACAAAGCTCGGGCGGGGGGTAACCCCCCCCGCCCGGAAGGCACGGACCGGAACTATCCCTCCCGGGGCTCTCCCCGGGCGGGACTCACTCGCCGTCTTCGCCGATGGCGTCCACGGGGCACGAGGCCTTGGAGTCCGCGCAGGCCTGCTCCTCCTCGGGCGTCTCGGGCTGCTTGGTCACGAAGGCGTGGCTGCCGTCCTCGGTCATGGCGAAGTGGTCGGGGGCGATGGAGATGCACGAGTCGCATGCGATGCAGTTCTCGTCCACGTACCACTTGCCGGGGACGTTCTCGGCGACCTTGAGGTTGCTGTCGGCCATTGCTCTGGACCTCCCTGATTGGATCCCGGCCCCTGGGCGGGGCGCCCTCGCCCCTCCCTGCAAAAGAGCCTTGAATATAGTCCCCGCCCCCTCCGCTGTCAAGCCGCGGCGGCACCCCTCCGGAGGGCGCCGGAGCCCTTCCCGCAATGGTTCAACGGCGGTATGCTGAGGCCATGAGGCACGTGCTCGTGGTGGACGACGAGCCGGCGATCCGTCAGGCCGTGAGGGCCATGCTGGAGCGCCAGGGCTACAAGGTGACCGAGGCGGCGACCGCCGAGGAGGGGCTGCGGGCGATGGCGGCCTCCCCGCCGCCCGAAGTGGCCCTGGTGGACCTGCGCCTGCCCGATGGGGAGGGAACCGCCGTCCTTCGGGAGGCCCGCCGGCTGGGCGGCGCCACCGAGGTGGTGGTCATCTCCGGCCACGGTTCGATCCCCGCCGCCGTGGGGGCGGTGCAGTCGGGGGCCTTCGACTTCCTTGAGAAGCCCCTCGACCGAGAGCGCCTGCTCATCACCGTCCGCAACGCGGTGCGCCAGGCCGAGGCGGCCCGAAGGGCCTCTCCCGGGGAACCGCCGCTGGTGGCCGCCTCGCCCGCCCTGCGCGCGGTCCTCGACCAGGCGGCCCGCTTCGCGGCCTCCGACGCGCCGCTTTTGATCACTGGTGAGACCGGCTCGGGCAAGGAGGTCCTGGCCCGGTGGATCCACGCCCGGAGTCCGCGCCGCTCGGGCCCCTTCATGGCCCTCAACTGCGCCGCCCTTCCCGAGGCGCTCGCGGAGTCCGAGCTCTTCGGACACGTAAAAGGCGCCTACACGGGGGCCGAATCGTCCCGCCGGGGAAAGTTCCAGAGCGCCGAAGGGGGCACCCTCTTCCTGGACGAAGTGGGAGACCTTCCGGCTCCCGTGCAGGCCAAGCTCCTGCGGGCCCTCGAGCAGGGCGCCGTGGACCCGGTGGGAGCCGACCGGCCGGTGGCCGTGGACGTGCGGGTGATGGCCGCCTCCCACCGGGACCTGGAGGCGCTCACCGCCCGGGGCCAGTTCCGTCAGGACCTCTACTATCGCGTGGCGGGCCTGCGCCTCGCCGTGCCCCCCCTGAGGGAGCGGCCCGAGGAGGTGGAGGCCCTGGCGACGCACTTTCTGAAGGAGGCCTTCGCCCGGCAGGGATGGCCGGCTCCCGAGCCGCAAAAAGCCCTCCTGGCGGCCCTGGCGGCCTGCCCCTGGCCCGGGAACATCCGCCAGCTCCGCTGGGCGGTGGAGCGCGCGGCGCTCTTGGCGGGTCCCGCGTCGCCGGGGCCCGAGGACCTGCCCGGAGAGGTGCTGGACGGCCGGGGCGGCGCCGGGGCGGGCACGCTGGCGGGGGTCCGTCGCGACACGGAGAGCCGGGCCATCGCGCAGGCCTTAGAGCGGTGCGGGGGGAACGTGGCGCGGGCGGCCCGCGAGCTGGGGCTCAGCCGCTCCCGGTTCTACGAAAAGCTCGCCCAGCTCGGCATCAATCCCGGGGAGTACCGGGGGCGCGACCGGAGAGGGCCCGCTCCAGGCGGTCCAGCCGCTCGTTGATCGCGTCGAGGGCTGTCGCCATCCGGTCGAGCCGCCCGTTCACGGACATGAAGTGGTGGCCGAACTCGTCGAGGGCCTCCACCTCGCGGGCCAGGTCCGCGAAGGCGCCCTCGGGGGCCGTCTCGCCGGCGGGCCCTTTCCCGGCGGGGTCGGGGTAGAGCCGCTCGATGGCCTCGGAGATGCTCGTCTGGGGGGCCACCA
>JAKAIJ010000007.1:0-2042 GCA_021814355.1 Acidobacteriota bacterium | reverse complement strand
CCCCGTCTCCTTTTCCAGGTGCTCCATCACTTCCATGTCGAGGGGGTCCACCATGGCCACGTAGAGGGTGTCGCCCTGCTGCCGCACGGGGATGGCCTGGTATTTCACCGCCACCTCCCGGGAGATGCGGCCGCGCACCCGGGGGGAGATCTCGATGTTGTTCAACGAGACGCAGGGCATGTCGAGCTGCTTGGAGAGGAAGGCCGTGAGCACGTTCTCGTCCACAAAGTGGAGGGCCAGCAGGGTGGAGCCGAACTTGGTGCCCCGGCGCCGCTGCTCCTCCAGGGCGATTTTCATCTGGACCTCGTCAATGAGGTTGGCTTCGAGCAGCAGGTCGCCCAGCTTGGGCTTTCCCATGGAGAGCCTCCGGTTGGAATATACCGCCGCCCCGGGCACCGGGCAAGGCGCTGTGGTAGGCTGATGGTATGGAGGACGCGCGACCCGCCGGAGAAAGGCTCGAGAAGGTCCTTTGCCGCCGCATCGGCCGCGCGCTGGCGGATTTCGACCTCTTGCGCGAGGGCGACCGGGTGGCCGTGGCCGTTTCAGGCGGCAAGGACTCCCTGTCCCTCGCCCTCCTCCTGGAGGCCCTGCGGCGCCGCTCCCCCGTGCGCTGGGAGCTGATCGCCCTCACGGTCCACAACGGGAGCGACCTCTTCCAGGCGGACCTCCTGAGGGCGTTCTTTAGGGACCGCGCCATCCCCTATCATGTCGCGCCCACCGAGATCACGCGGATCGTGGAGGAGAAACTCCGCCCCGGAAGCCCCTACTGCTCGCTTTGCGCGCGCCTGCGCCGCGGCGCGCTCTACGGCGCCGCCGCCGCCCTCGGCTGCAACAAGCTCGCCCTGGGGCACCACCTTGACGACGCGCTGGAGACTCTCCTGATGAACCTCTTTTTCGAGGGGGCGCTCAAGGCCATGCCGCCCAAACTCCTGGCCGAGAACGGCGCCGTGACGGTGATCCGCCCCCTGCTCTACGTCCCCGAGGCGATGCTGGCCGAGTACGCCCGCGGGGAGGGGCTGCCCGTCATTGACTGCGGCTGCTGGCTCTGCGGCGGACGCGACGGCGAGCGGGCCCGGATGAAGTCGCTGGTGGCGGAGGTCGCCGTCCGCTACCCCGGAACCCGCCGCGCGGCCCTCAGAGCCCTCGCCAACGTGCAGCCGCGGTTCCTGCTCGACCCGCGCCACCACGATTTCTCCCGGGAGGAGGCCCCTCGTCCCGGCGGCGCCTTGCCGCCGCCTCCCCGCGCCGGCGCCGCCCGGCCCCGACCATCCGGCCCCGTCTAAGGGCCTATCCGGGGAATAAGGCATGGTCGCGACGGAGGCCAGCCGCGATGAAGGGACCAGACCACCGGGGGAACTCAGGCGCGCCGCCCGCGCCCTATTTCCGGATAGACCCTAAAGGAGGTCCCCATGACCCGCCGCTTCGCCGTCGCCCTGTTGCTCGCCGCCGCCCTTCCCCTTTGCGCCGAGTTCGCCTCCAAGCGCTACGACTTCGTCCAGGAGCGCTGGATCAAGCTCGACCAGGCCGTGGGGCAGGTCACGGTCCGCGACGTCCAGTTCCAGTTCCCCGGCTACATCGGCCCGCGCAAGCTCGAGATCAAGGGCCGCAACGGGGCCGAGGTCAAGGTGATGAACTACGGACAGACGTCGCTACGCATCCACCTCGCCATCGCCCTCTTCGACGCCGACGGGAACCTGGTCGGCTGCGGCACCACCGGGAGCAAGCTCGGAGCCACCAAGCCAGGCGAGGAGGAGAGCTTCTTCGTCAATTTCGACTACGTGAAATCCAAGCTTTCGGACGCGAAGTACTTCTACTTGACCTGCGAGACCGAGCCGGCGACCTGACGGGGACGCCGTGACCGGCCCCACGGAGTGGGATCTCCTCGCCCCCTTCCTCACCGAGGAGCGCCGCTCCCGGCTGGAGGAGGTCCTGGCGCGCCGCACCGCCGTCCTCCGCCTGGTGGCGGAGGACCTCTACGACGCGCACAACCTCTCGGCCATCCTGCGCACGGCGGAGGCCTTCGGCATCCAGCACGTTCACCT